>NZ_JBSGQV010000003.1:0-256363 GCF_053606025.1 Streptomyces sp. NPDC055254
CGCCCACCGTGCCTGCGCCCGGGCCGCCGGCCGCGCCCGTCGTGCCCCCAGCCGGGCCGCCGCCCGCGCGGGCTGTGCCTGCGGCCGGCCCACCGGTTCCGCCCGCTGTGCCTGCGGCCGGCCCACCGGCCTCGCCCCCGTCCCCCGTGCCTGCGTCCGGGCCGCCGCCCGCGCCCGCCGTGCCTGGGTCGGGGCCGCCGCCCGCGCCCGTCGCGCCCGCGTCCGGGCCGACGTATCCGCCGCCCGCAGCCGGGCCGCCGCCCGCGCGGGCTGTGCCTGCGGCCGGCCCACCGGATCTGCCCACCGCGCCCGCGGCCGGGCCGCCCGCCGTGCCTGCGTCCGGGCCGTCGACGCCTGCGGCCGGGCCGCCGCACCACCCTGCGGGCCGGTCGTCGCCCGGGCAGGCGGCGGCCGGGGCGCCCTACGGGGTGCTGCCGCCGCCGCGGGATCCGCGGGAGGGCGGGGTGACCGGGTACGCGCTCGGCGGTGTCGACGTGCCACCCGTACGGGAGCCCGGGCCCGGGGCCGTAGCGGAGTCCGAGCCGCCGGTGCGGCGCGGGGAGGCGCCGCGCGAGGACGCCCCCGCCCCGCCGGCGCAGCCCCCCGCCCCGCCGGCGCAGCCCCCGGCGGCTCCGGCACCGTCCGTCGCCAGGCCCGAGGTACGGCACCTCGGCGACCGCGCCCCCACCTACGCCGCCGAGCCGGGCGCGCTGCCGCCCGCCGATCCGGGCGCCGTCCACGCCCTCACCCCCGACACCGTCCTGGAGGGCGCGCGCTACGGCACGTACACCCTGCGCGCCGCCTCCCTGCGCGGGGACTCCGCCCGCTACCGGGGCGAGTCCCGCCGGGACTTCCTGCTCACCGCCCGCTTCGGCAGCGGCGACGACGCCCTGGTCCTGGTCGCCCTCGCCGGCGGCGACCGCGCCGCACCCGGCGCGGCGGAGGCCGCCGCCGAGCTGTGCCGCACGGTCGCGGCGGCCGTCGGGCGCAGCCAGGAGCGGCTGGCCGAGGACATCCGGGCCGGCCGGCGCGACGCCCTGCGCTCGGGGCTCCAGCGGCTCACCGACCGGGGGTACGGCCGACTGCGCGCCCGCGCCGCCGAGCTGGGACTCCCGGAGACCGCGTACTCCGCCGGGATGCGCGGGCTGCTCCTCCCGGTGGACCCGCAGTGCCGGACCCGGGTGTGCTTCGGCGCCGGCGCCGGCGGGCTCTTCCGGCTCCGCGGGGGCCGCTGGCAGGACCTGGAACCCGCCGGAACGGCGGAGACCGCACCGGCCACCGCCGCCGCACCCGGCGCGACCGCCGAAGCGGCCGCGGCCGCCGCCCCCGCCGAGCCCGCCGAGTTCCGGTTCCGCGCTTCCGTGGCCCGGCCCGGAGACACCCTCCTGCTGTGCACCGGCGGCCTCGCGGAGCCGATGCGGGAGGAGGCGGCGCTGTCGGCCGAGCTGGCCGCACGCTGGGCCGAGCCGGAGCCGCCCGGGCTCGCGGCCTTCCTCGCGGACACCCAGCTCCGCCTCAAGGGCTACGCCGACGACCGCACCGCCGCCGCGGTCTGGGAGGCGTAACCGGCGCATGCGTGGCTGGATGGGAGGCACACGTCCCGCAGGACAGGACCGCAGACCGCGAAGGGTGCCCCCCTCATGGCCAAGCAGAACGTGGCGGAACAGTTCGTCGACATCCTCGTACGCGCCGGCGTGCGCCGGATGTACGGAGTCGTCGGCGACAGCCTCAATCCCGTGGTGGACGCGATCCGCCGGACCGGCGACATCGAATGGATCCAGGTCCGCCACGAGGAGACGGCCGCCTTCGCGGCGGGCGCCGAGGCCCAGATCACCGGCCGCCTCGCCGCCTGCGCGGGCTCCTGCGGGCCCGGCAACCTGCACCTGATCAACGGCCTGTACGACGCCCAGCGGTCGATGGCCCCCGTCCTCGCGCTGGCCTCGCACATCCCCTCCGGCGAGATCGGGCTCGGCTACTTCCAGGAGACCCACCCCGACCAGCTCTTCCGGGAGTGCAGCCACTACAGCGAGCTGATCTCCAACCCGCGCCAGATGCCCCGCCTGCTCCAGACGGCCGTGCAGCACGCCATCGGCCGCAGCGGGGTCAGCGTGGTCGCCCTGCCGGGTGACGTCGCCTCCCTCCCGGCGCCCGAGAAGGCGGTGGAGAACGCGCTCGTCACGGCCCGGCCGACGGTGCGTCCCGGCGAAGGGGAGATCGAGAAGCTGGTCCGGCTCGTCGACGAGGCCGACAAGGTCACGCTCTTCTGCGGCAGCGGGACCGCCGGGGCGCACGCCGAGGTGATGGAGTTCGCCGGCCGGGTCAAGGCGCCCGTCGGGCACGCCCTGCGCGGCAAGGAGTGGATCCAGTACGACAACCCGTACGACGTCGGGATGAGCGGACTGCTCGGATACGGTGCGGCCTACGAGGCCACGCACGAGTGCGACCTGCTGATCCTGCTCGGCACGGACTTCCCGTACAACGCCTTCCTGCCCGACGACGTGAAGATCGTCCAGGTGGACATCAGACCCGAGCACCTGGGCCGCCGCTCCCGGCTGGACCTGGGCGTCTGGGGAGACGTACGGGAGACGCTGCGCGCCCTGAACACCCGGGTCAGGGCCAAGACCGACCGGCGCTTCCTCGACCGGATGCTGAAGAAGCACGCGGACGCGCTGGAGGGCGTGGTCAAGGCCTACACCCGCAAAGTGGAGAAGCACACGCCGATCCACCCCGAGTACGTCGCCTCGGTGCTGGACGAACTCGCGGACGAAGACGCCGTGTTCACCGTCGACACCGGCATGTGCAATGTGTGGGCGGCGCGCTATCTTTCCCCGAACGGCAAGCGCCGCATCATCGGCTCCTTCAGTCACGGCTCCATGGCCAACGCCCTCCCGCAGGCCATCGGCGCGCAGTTCACCGACCGGAACCGTCAAGTGGTCTCGATGTCGGGTGACGGCGGGTTCTCTATGCTGATGGGAGATTTCCTCACCCTGGTGCAGTACGACCTGCCCGTCAAAGTGGTCCTCTTCAACAACTCATCCCTCGGAATGGTCGAGTTGGAGATGCTGGTTTCCGGCCTTCCCTCCTACGGGACCACGAACAAGAATCCCGACTTCGCCGCGATCGCACGTGCGGCGGGCGCGTACGGGGTCCGCGTGGAGAAGCCCAAGCAGCTCACGGCGGCTTTGAAGGACGCTTTCCGGCACAAGGGACCGGCTCTGGTGGACGTGGTGACCGACCCCAACGCCCTGTCGATCCCGCCCAGGATCAGCGCCGACATGGTGACCGGATTCGCACTGTCGGCCAGCAAGATCGTGCTGGACGGGGGAGTGGGCCGGATGCTCCAGATGGCTCGATCCAACCTCCGCAACGTGCCCCGCCCGTAACCCCGAAGGAGTGCGGACCGGCCCGGGGGGCATGCATCCCGTAGGCCTGTTCGAGGGGCCGTCCGTTCCGGAGGAATGACGGGGGAGGTACATCGCCGTGCGGGTGGGGGCGAAGACCGGGAAGCTGTGGAAGAGAGGGCAGCCGGTACCGCGCGAGCCGTCCGCCACCGAGGACGGGGACACCGTGGACGCGCTCCGCATCACCCGGAGCGTGCGCCGGGCCGATCTGAAAGCGGTGGGCGAAGTCCGCAGGGCCGCACGGGAGTTGATGCGCCACCGGTGCAGGGCCGACGCCGCCGAGGCGGCGGAGCTGCTGATCACCGAACTGGTGACCAACGCCCTCGTCCACACCGACCAGGGCGCCGAGGTGAGCGTGATCCTGCGTGCCACCCGCCTGCGGGTGGAGGTCCGGGACTACGCCGCCCGCCGGCCCCGACCGCACGTACCGACCGCCGACGACGGTACGCACGGCCGGGGACTGGTGCTGGTGCAGGCGCTCGCCGACGCCTGGGGCGTGGATGCGCCGGCCCCGGACGGCAAGGTGGTGTGGTTCGAGCTGGAGGGCGCTCGCGACGGGGTGTACGAAGGAGGACCCGCCTGATCGGGCGGGCCCTCCCGGCCGTACGGGGTCCGGTGGGCCGGCGGAGTCCGGGGACGCCGCGGCTGCCGGGGTCCCGTCAGCCGAACTGCTGCTCCAGGTCCTTCAGTTTGCGCTCCAGCGAGTCGAGCCGGGGAATGGTCTGGGTGTCGTCCTCGGCGGTGAGGTCCACCGTGCGGGGGCCCGTCACCTCAGTGGACTCGGTTCGGTTCACGGCCTGGAGGGAGGGCCGGCCGGAGCCCCCGCCCAGGGGCAGCCGCGGAAGTGACGGCAGGTGTCCCGGGTCCGCTATGGCCGGCTCCGCGCCGACCGGCGCGGAGCCCGTTCCGGGGGCCAGCCCCGGCATGTCGCCCTCGCGGGCGCGTGCCCGGCCGAAGGCCCGGTTCTGGCGCCCCAGTGCCTTGATGTGCGCGCGGTCCAGCCGGTGCTGCTCCCGCCTGCGGTGGCGGTCCCGCTCCTTCTCCTTCTTGTCCTCGCGCACCTCGTCCACGGCCTCGTCGAGGGTGCGGACCCCCTCCAGCAGCATCAGCGACCAGGCGCCGAAGGTCTCCCGGGGTGCCCGCAGCCAGCGGACCATCCGGATCTGCGGCAGCGGCCGGGGGATCAGGCCCTGCTCGCGCAGGGCCGCCCGGCGGGTCTGCTTGAGGGCGCGGTCGAAGAGGACGGCCGCCGAGAGCGACATCCCGGCGAAGAACTGCGGTGCCCCGTCGTGGCCGAGACCCCGGGGCGCGTGCACCCAGTTGAACCAGGCGGCGGCGCCCGCGAACAGCCAGACCAGCAGGCGGGAGCCGAGCGCGGCGTCCCCGTGGCTGGCCTCGCGCACGGCGAGCACCGAGCAGAACATGGCGGCGCCGTCGAGGCCGAAGGGGACCAGGTACTCCCAGCCCCCGGTGAGGTTGAGGTTCTGCCGGCCGAAGCCGACCAGCCCGTGGAAGGAGAGCGCGGCGGCGACCGCCGCGCAGCAGAAGAGCAGGACGTACGAGGCGGTCCCGTAGACGGCTTCCTTGCGCCGTCTGCGTTCCTCGCTGCGCTCCCAGCTGTCCTCGGCCGCGGCCTTCTCGCTCTCCCGCCTGCCCCGGGCCAGTACCGCAACTGCCGCAAGTACGCCCAGGATCAGCAGGCTGCCGGGCAGCAACCAGTCCAGCGATATGTCGGTCAGTCTCATGCGGATGTCCCTTGCCTCGCGTATGCGGCTTTCCGGGCGCCATAGTGGCGCAGCCGGCCGGCCGTGCACGCGGGTTTCGGGTCAAGTGGACGCCAACGGGGGGCGGGGCCCGCCGGATAGGGTGTTGTCCTTCGAACTGGTGCCCGTGGAACGGGAATTCAGTTCGATTACGGCCACCCCTACGGGTGGGTTCAGGCGGTGGCGGCCGCCGTGAGCCGGGCGACGCGGTCCGCGTCGCAGGTCCGGGGGCAGGTCACGCAGGTGTCCTGCGGGCGGATCGTGTAGAAGAAGCAGCAGCCGGCCCGGTCCCGCGTGGGCAGCTCCGTGCCGTCCGGCCCGGTGAGCGTACGGAATCCCGCGCTCCCCGTGTACGGGGCGGTCGAGCCGGGCAGCAGTGCCTCCAGCTCGGACATGGCCCGCCCCTCCTCGCCGAGCAGGTGCCCGATGTACCAGAGGCTCTCGACGAGCTCGTCGGTCGCCATGCCCCACAGGGCCCGGCGGCCGCGCCGCATGCGCGGGCCGAAACCTTCCAGCACGGCGCCGAGGTGCTCGGCCACCGCCGCCCGCACCTCGTCGCGCAGCGCTGCCTCGTCGGGCACGACCCGGGCCCCGGGCAGAGCGGCCGCCGGGTCGTCCGGCAGGCAGGCGAAGGCCTCCGCGCGGACGGCCATCCGGCCGAGCGTCCGGTGGAAGGCGACGTCGGCGACGGGCAGCCGGGGCACCCGCCGGTGCAGGAACCACGGCATGGTGATCAGCAGGCAGGCGGGCCACGCGTAGCGGTGCAGCCCGAAGCCCGCGATGACATCGGGGCGGGCCCGCTGCCCGTAGTCCCTCAGCACCTGGGCGTCGTCCCAGGCGAGGAAGGCGTCCAGGGCGGCGCCGCCCGCCGCGAGCTCGTCCGCGCCGACCCATCCCGCACCGCGAGGGCCGGGTTCGTGCGCGGCCAGCTCCATCACCCGCAGCCCGCTGAAGACCTCGCCCAGCCGTGCGTACGCGTCCGCCATCGGCGAGCCGGTCGGGGCGGAACGGACGCTCGGCGGGGCACTGGGTGCACCGACGGAAGCCATGACGGACATGACGAACCACCGAATCACGCGATCGTTAACAGGTAAGCCTTACCTTACCTGATCAGTGGTGATCCGTCTCCTCCCGGCCCCGGCCGCGTCACCTATCCTCGGAGAGGTCGAAACCGGTAGGAGGACCGAGTGCACGACGCGGCCCACGCCACCGTAGAGACACACCCGTCGGTCCCGACGCAGAAGACACCCGGAACCCCCCGGCGCGTACTGCGCCATTCGGTGCGCGGGCAGATCCTGGACGCCCTGCGGGCGGCGCTGATCAACGGCGAGCTGGTCCCCGGGGAGATCTACTCGGGCCCGGCCCTCGGGGAGCGCTTCGGCGTCTCCGCGACCCCCGTGCGCGAGGCGATGCAGCAGCTGGCCCTGGAAGGGGCGGTGGAATGCCTGCCGAACCGGGGCTTCCGCGTCCTGGCGCGCACCCCGCGGGACCTCGCCGAGCTGGCCGAGGTCCGGGCACTGCTGGAGGTCCCCGTCATGCTGCGCCTGGCCCGTACGGTGCCGCCGGCCACCTGGGAGGCCCTGCGCCCGGCGGCGGCGGCCACCGCCGAGGCGGCGGCGGCCGGTGACGTACCCGGCTACGCGGACGCGGACCGGGCCTTCCACCGGGAGGTCCTGGCACTCGCCGGGAACAGCCGGCTGGTCGAGGTGGCGGAAGAACTCCACCGCCGCGCCCAGTGGCCCCTCCCGGGCGCTCCGCAGGTGCGGCGGGCGGATCTCGTCGCCGACGCGGCGGAGCACGCGGCGCTGCTGGAGTCGTTGATCGCGGGGGACCTCGCGGTCGTGGAGTCCCTCGTGCGCGAGCACTTCGCGGGTGCGTCGGCCTGACCCCGGGGGCCCCGCCCCGCGCCTCGAACGCCGGCGGGGCCGGACCTGCCGCCCGTCGAGGCGCGGCGTCCGGGGCCCCCGTGTCGGTACGGCGGCCGGGAGTCGGGAGCTACGCCGCAGGCGAAGGGGCGGGCGGGGTCGGCTGGAGTTGGTCCGCCAGCCATGTCGGGATGCCGCCCAGCAGGTGGAACAGCCGCCGCGCCTCAGCCCGCAGCCGGGCCGCCTCCGGCTCCGGTTCGGCCTCGGCCAGCGCCGCCAGCGCCGGGGCGGTACCGATCAGGAAGCCCAGTTCCTCCCGGATCCGCAACGACTCCGCGAAGCCCTTGCGCGCCTCCGCCACCTCGCCCTCCCGCAGGGCCAGCGCGGCCAGGTGGCGCCACGTGAACGACAGCAGCAGCGTGTCCCCGTGGGCCAGTGCCCCCGCGTGGGCCCGCCGGTAGGCCGGCCGGGCCGACTGCGGGGCGTCCGCCAGGTGCTCGGCCACCAGCCCGCGGCGGAAGTCCATCAGCGGCCGGGTCCGGGAGCCCGGCGGCAGCAGCGCCGCAGCCCGGCCCAGCGCCGAGCGGGCCTCGTCGGCCCGGTCCCGGACGCCCAACACGGTGGCTGCGTAGGCCAGTTGGCCCCGCTCGCAGGCGGCCGCCCCCCGGTCCTCGTCGTCCTGCGCGACCGCCTCGGCGATCCGCAGCGCGTCCTCCGCCTCGGCCCACCCCTGCCCCGTGAACAGGCAGCGCTCGACCAGCAGCGCCGTGCGCTGCACGGCGGCTCCGGCGTGTTCCACGTGCGGTGTCAGCAGCGCCGCCGCGTCGGTCCAACAGCCGCGCGAACGCAGCCGCCATATCGCCCGCTGGAGGGGGTCGTCCCCTCCGGTCGTTCCGGCACCCGACATGGCGGTATCCGCCACATTGCCCTCCCCAAAGCAACCAAGCAGCACATCGTTGAGCCCTGGGGCGAAATGAGAGCACGAATGGACCAGCTCGGCCAAGGGGTCGGGTGAACTCTTTCACAAAGTCCTGAAACCGCGTCGGCCGCCTCCGGCCGGATGCGGCCGGTCCGGGGGTGGATCGGGGGTGGATCAGGGGTGGATCGGCTCAGCTCATGCGCAGTGCGAGGAAGAAGTCGAGCTTGTCCTCCAGCCGCGAGAGGTCCCGCCCCGTCAACTGCTCGATTCGCCCTACCCGGTACCGCAACGTGTTGACGTGCAGGTGCAGCCGCGTGGCGCACCGGGTCCACGAACCGTCGCAGTCCAGGAAGGCCTCCAGGGTCGGGATGAGCTCCGCGCGGTGGCGCCGGTCGTAGTCCCGCAGCGGGTCCAGCAGCCGGGCCGTGAAGGCGCGCCGCACGTCGTCCGGTACGAACGGCAGCAGCAGGACGTGCGAGGCGAGCTCGTGGTGGCCCGCCGCGCAGACCCGGCCGGGACGTGCCGCGGCGACCCGGCGGGCGTGCCGGGCCTCCTCCAGCGCCCCGCGCAACCCCTCGGCGGAGTGCACGGCCGCGCTGACGCCCAGGGTGAGCCGGCCGTCGTCGGCGAGGCCCGCCGCCAGGGGGTCGCGTACGGCCGCCAGCAGCGTGTCGGCGTGCAGGGCGCCGACGGGGCCCTTGTCCTCCCCGTCGACGGACAGCGCGGGCAGCGGGACGAGCGCGATGGCCTCGTCACCCGAGTGGGCCACCGCGAGCCGGTCGGAGGGCTCGGGACCCGGGCCCTGCGACCGGCTCGGGTCGACGAGGATCTCCTCCAGCAGCGACTGGGCCACCGGACCGCCGGGGATGTCCCCGCCGTCCCAGTCGACCCGCGCCACGACGACCTGCCAGTGCGGCGCGGCGCCCACGCCGGGCAGCAGCACCGGGGCCGCCACCCGCAGCCGGGCGGCGATCTCGGCGGGCGGAGCACCCGTCTGGACCAGTTCCAGCACTTCTTGTGCCAGGCGGCGGCGCACCGTGCGCGCCGCGTCGCGCCGGTCGCGTTCGACGGCGATCAGCTGCGTGACGCCCTGGAGCAGGTCGAGGCGCTCCGCGGGCCAGTCGCCCGCGTCCGCCTCGACGGCCAGCAGCCAGTCCGACAGCACGCTCTCGCGCACGTCCCGGGTGGCCGTTCCGGCTGCTCCGCGCCCGTGTCCCCGGATCGGGAAGAGCGAGTAGGTAATACCCTGGATGGAGATCCGGTGCGGTCCCCTGCGGCCCGTCCGGACCGCCGCGAGGTGCTCGCTCGCCAGTGCTGCGCAGACGCCCGGTGCCAGCGGCTCGCCCGCCCCGGCGATCTGCCGGCCGGTGGGGGACAGCACCCAGGCCCGGAGATCGAGGTCGGTGGTGAGCAGATCCAGCACCACGTCGGGTCCGCCGCCGGCCGGACCCGACGTCATGAGGCGGCGGTGGCGGTCCACGACCGCCGCGAGATCGCCCGCGCGCTCTCCCGAGACCTGGCGCACCACGTACTCGGTGATGGTGGCGAATGCAACGTCTTCGTTCACGGCGAACAGCGGCAGCCGGTTGCGCCGACAGGCTGATACCAGATCGTCGGGGATGTCCCCGAGCTCCGCTTCACCCGCCGCGAGGCCCGCCACGCCCGCGCTCGCGAGGATTCGTACGAACGGCTCGGAGTCGGCTGAATTTCTTCGCCATGCCAGGCCGGTGAGGACGAGCTCGCCCCCTGTGAGGTATCGGCTGGGATCACGCAGGTCGGTCGTCATGACCCCGCGGACCGTCCGGTCGAGTTCGTCCTCGCCGCCCAGCAGCCGCAGCCCCAGCGCCTCGGTTTCCAGCAGTGCGCGCAGCCGCATGATGTCGCCGCCGATCTGTCTCGAATGTTGCCGTTGGAAATCGGGCAGGTGGTTGCATCCTGCCTTTCATACGAATCTACAAGACGGGAGAGGCCGCCAGCCAACTCCTTCATGGTTTCGGTGACTGCACCCGAGGGACACGTGGCTTGTGTACTGGCTCCACACCGCGTTAACAGCACGTGAACGTCCAGTCGAGGGCCGTTGGGCCTCCTGGCTTGAAGTGAACGACCCGATTGAGAAGAAGAGAGCCACACATGGACTTCCTTCGCCCCGCCAGCTGGGAGGAGGCGCTCGCCGCTAAGGCCGAGTTCCCCTCAGCTGTGCCGATTGCGGGTGGCACCGATGTGATGGTCGAGATCAACTTCGACCACCGTCGGCCGGAGTACCTCCTGGACCTGAACCGCATCGGCCTGCTGCGGGAGTGGGAGGTCGGCGAGGACGTGGTTCGTCTGGGCGCCTCCGTCCCGTACACCCAGATCATGGAGAACCTCCGCACGGATCTTCCGGGTCTCGCGCTCGCCTCGCACACGGTCGCGTCCCCGCAGATCCGCAATCGCGGCGGCGTCGGCGGCAACCTCGGTTGCGCCTCGCCGGCCGGCGACTCGCACCCCGCGCTCCTCGCGGCCGGGGCCGAGGTCGAGGTGGAGTCCGTACGCGGCTCCCGCCTGATCCCGATCGACGAGTTCTACACCGGCGTCAAGCGCAACGCGCTCGCCGCCGACGAGCTCATCAAGACCGTCCACATCAAGAAGGCGGACGGCCCCCAGCAGTACTCCAAGGTCGGCTCGCGCAACGCGATGGTCATCGCGGTGTGCGCGTTCGGTCTGGCGCTGCACCCGCAGACCCGCACGGTCCGTACCGGCATCGGCTCCGCCGCGCCGACCCCGATCCGGGCGAAGGCCGCCGAGGAGTTCCTGAACGCCGCGCTCGAAGAGGGCGGCTTCTGGGAGTCCGGCAAGGTCATCACTCCGTCGATCGCCAAGCAGTTCGGTGACCTCGCCTCCGGCGCGGCCAACCCGATCGACGACGTCCGCGGCACGGCGAAGTACCGCCGTCACGCGGTCGGCATCATGGCTCGCCGCCAGCTCGTCTGGACCTGGGAGCAGTACCGCGGTACCGGCAACGGCCGCTCGCTTGAAGGGGCTGCGTAATCATGCGCGTCAATTTCACTGTCAACGGTCGTCAGCAGGAAGCCGACGACGTGTGGGAGGGCGAGTCCCTTCTCTACGTGCTGCGTGAGCGTCTGGGCCTGCCCGGCTCGAAGAACGCCTGCGAGCAGGGCGAGTGCGGTTCCTGCACCGTCCGTCTCGACGGGGTGCCGGTCTGTTCGTGTCTGGTGGCCGCCGGCCAGGTCGAGGGTCGCGACGTCGTGACCGTCGAGGGCCTGGCGGACTTCGCCAAGCAGCGCGACGAGCACGGCCACGGCGGTGCCTGCGGCACCGGCGGCGGCTGCGGCGGCAAGGGCGGAGTCTCCCTGGACGCGGCCAAGCAGTGGCAGGCGCACGGTGGCGGCCGGGCGGGCGACTCGCAGACCGGCGACGGCGCCCCGCTCTCCACCATCCAGCAGGCGTTCATCGACGCCGGCGCCGTCCAGTGCGGTTTCTGCACCCCGGGCCTGCTGGTCCAGGCGGACGCGCTGCTGGAGGAGAACCCCTCCCCGTCCGACCAGGACATCCGTGAGGCCCTCTCCGGCAACCTGTGCCGCTGCACGGGCTACGAGAAGATCCTCGACGCGGTCCGCCTCGCGGCCGCCCGTCAGGCAGAGGCGGTCTGACCATGGCTCAGAACACGCGCACGGTTCCGGCGGGTACGCCGACCAACGTCACGCAGAAGCACACCAAGGGCGGCATCGGCGAGTCCACGCTGCGCCCGGACGGCACCCTCAAGGTCACCGGCGAGTTCGCGTACTCCTCGGACATGTGGCACGAGGACATGCTGTGGGGCCAGACCCTGCGCAGCACCGTCGCCCACGCCGAGATCGTCTCCATCGACGTCTCCGAGGCGCTCGCCATGCCCGGCGTCTACTCGGTGCTGACGTACGACGACCTGCCGGCCGAGATGAAGAACTACGGCCTGGAGATCCAGGACACCCCGGTCCTCGCCAACGGCCGGGTACGCCACCACGGTGAGCCGGTCGCCCTCGTGGCCGCCGACCACCCGGAGACCGCCCGCCGCGCGGCCGCCAAGATCAAGATCGACTACCGCGAGCTGCCGCTCGTCACGGACGAGGCCTCCGCCCTCGCCGAGGGCGCGCCGCTGATCCACGAGGACCGCGACGACCACCACATCGGTCATGTCCCGCACCCGAACATCGTGCACCGCCAGCCGATCATCCGCGGCAACGTGGAAGAGGCCCGCAAGCGCGCCGACGTCATCGTCGAGGGCGAGTACACCTTCGGCATGCAGGACCAGGCCTTCCTCGGCCCGGAGTCCGGCCTGGCCGTGCCCTCCGAGGACGGCGGCGTCGAGCTGTACGTCGCGACCCAGTGGCTGCACTCGGACCTCAAGCAGATCGCGCCCGTCCTCGGCCTGCCCGAGGAGAAGGTGCGCATGACGCTCTCCGGCGTCGGCGGTGCCTTCGGCGGTCGCGAGGACATCTCGATGCAGATCCACGCCTGCCTCCTGGCCCTGGCCACGAACAAGCCGGTCAAGATCGTCTACAACCGGTTCGAGTCCTTCTTCGGCCACGTGCACCGCCACCCGGCGAAGCTCTACTACGAGCACGGCGCCACCAAGGACGGCAAGCTCACGCACATGAAGTGCAAGATCGTCCTGGACGGCGGCGCCTACGCGTCGGCCTCCCCGGCGGTCGTGGGCAACGCGTCCTCCCTCTCGGTCGGTCCGTACGTCCTGGAGGACGTGGACATCGAGGCGATCGCGCTCTACACGAACAACCCGCCCTGCGGCGCGATGCGCGGCTTCGGCGCCGTCCAGGCCTGCTTCGCGTACGAGGCCCAGATGGACAAGCTCGCGGCCCGGCTGGGCATGGACCCGGTCGAGTTCCGCCAGCTGAACGCCATGGAGATGGGCACGGTCATGCCCACCGGCCAGGTCGTGGACGCGCCGGCGCCCGTCGCCGAGCTGCTGCGCCGGGTCAAGTCCCGCCCGCTGCCGCCGGAGCGCCAGTGGGAGTCGGCCGGGGAGGGCGCGGACGTCCGCGCGCTGCCGGGCGGTCTGTCCAACACCACCCACGGCGAGGGCGTCGTCCGCGGCGTCGGCTACGCGGTCGGCATCAAGAACGTCGGCTTCTCCGAGGGCTTCGACGACTACTCCACCGCCCGCGTGCGCCTGGAGGTCATCAACGGCGAGCCCGTCGCCATGGTCCACACGGCCATGGCGGAGGTCGGCCAGGGCGGCATCACCGTCCACGCGCAGATCGCCCGTACCGAGCTGGGTGTCACGCAGGTGACCATCCACCCGGCCGACACGCAGGTCGGCTCCGCCGGCTCCACGTCCGCCTCGCGGCAGACGTACATGACCGGCGGCGCCGT
Source organism: Streptomyces sp. NPDC055254 (assembly GCF_053606025.1). NCBI lineage: Bacteria > Bacillati > Actinomycetota > Actinomycetes > Kitasatosporales > Streptomycetaceae > Streptomyces > Streptomyces sp. NPDC055254. The sequence goes on from NZ_JBSGQV010000003.1 coordinate 13,316, forward strand.
GAAGAACACCTGTGAGGCCGTCCGCGAGGCCGTCCTGGAGATCGGCCGCCGCAAGAAGGGCTCGTACCACCCCGCGTGGGCGACCGCCGAGCTGCTGCTCGAAGGCGGAAAGGTCGTCACCGACGGCGGGGAGGTCCTCGCGGACCTGGCCGACGTCCTGGAGGGCGAGGACGCGATCGACCTGGAGCTGGAGTACCGGCACCACCCGACCGTCCCGTTCGACCTGGTCACCGGTCAGGGCAACGGCCACGTCCAGTACACCTTCGCCGCGCACCGCGCGGTCGTCGAGGTGGACACCGAGCTCGGCCTGGTCAAGGTCGTCGAGCTCGCCACCGCTCAGGACGTCGGCAAGGCGCTCAACATGCTCTCCGTGGTCGGCCAGATCCAGGGTGGTACCACCCAGGGCCTCGGCGTCGCGATCATGGAGGAGATCATCGTGGACCCGAAGACCGCGAAGGTGCGCAACCCCTCCTTCACGGACTACCTCATCCCGACCATCCTCGACACCCCGACCATCCCGGTCGACGTCCTGGAGCTCGCCGACCCCAAGGCCCCGTACGGCCTGCGGGGTATGGGCGAGGCCCCGACCCTCTCGTCCACCCCGGCCGTCCTCGCGGCGATCCGGCAGGCGACCGGTCTGGAGCTCAACAAGACGCCGATCCGTCCGGAAGCCCTCACCGGCACCCTCTAGGACGGCACGGTCCGGGGGCCGAGAGGCCCCCGGACCCCCTCGACTTCCGGGTGGTGCGACGCGGGAACGTCACACCTTCCAGTCGCACCGCCCGGAGCACGGAGTACCGCACCGCTCGCGGTCCCCCCACCTCGCAGTACCCCCGCGAGGACCCCCACGTAGTACCAGCGGTCACCCCCGCACTACCCGCAGTACACGCAGTGAACATTCGCGTCGCCTCGGGCCGTCACCCCGGGTCGTGCAGCCAACGCAGTTCCCAAATCCCGCGTCTCCAATCTTTATGCGGGTGCCCCTTTGAACCTTGGGAGTCAGGCACCATGACCCAGTCGTCTGTGGAGCCCAAGACCACCGCGGAAGAGGCCGGCGACGGCTCTCGTCCCCCCGCGGGGCGTTCTTGGCTCGATCGGTATTTCCACATAACCCACAGAGGATCCAACGTCGGCAACGAAGTTCGTGGCGGCATCACGACCTTCATGGCCATGGCGTACATCCTCCTGCTCAACCCGCTGCTCCTCTCGGGCAAGGACGCCGCGGGCACCCTGATGGACGGATCGGCGATCATCACCGCCACCGCCTTCGCCGCCGCCGTCACGACGCTCCTCATGGGCTTCGTCGGCAAGGTCCCGCTCGCGCTCGCCGCGGGTCTCTCCGTGTCCGGCGTGCTCGCCTCGCAGGTGGCGCCGCAGATGACCTGGCCGCAGGCCATGGGCATGTGCGTGGTCTACGGCGTCGTGATCTGTCTCCTGGTCGTCACCGGCCTCCGCGAGATGATCATGAATGCGATCCCGCTCGCGCTCAAGCACGCCATCACCATGGGCATCGGCCTCTTCGTCGCCCTGATCGGCTTCGTCAAGGCCGGCTTCGTCGGCAACGGCGGGGAGTTCATGCCCCCCGTCCAGCTCGGTGCGACCGGTGAACTGTCCGGCTGGCCCGTGCTGCTCTTCGCCGTCACCCTGATCGCCATCTTCATGCTCCAGGCCCGCAAGGTGCCCGGCGCGATCCTGATCGGCATCGTCGGTGGCACCGTCCTGGCCGCGATCCTCAACGCCATCGTGGACATCGACCCGAAGGCCTGGAAGAACGGCCCGCCGGTGCTCGACGGCTCCGCGATCTCGATGCCGGACTTCTCGCTCTTCGGCGACGTCTCCTTCGGCGGCTGGGGCGACGTCGGCTACATGACGGTCGCCATGATCGTCTTCACGCTGGTGCTCGCCGGCTTCTTCGACGCCATGGCGACCATCATCGGCGTCGGTACCGAGGCCAAGCTGGCCGACGACAAGGGCCGCATGCCGGGCCTGTCCAAGGCGCTGTTCATCGACGGCGCCGGTGGCGCCATCGGTGGCGTCGCGGGCGGCTCCGGCCAGACCGTGTTCGTCGAGTCCGCGACCGGCGTCGGCGAGGGAGCCCGCACGGGCCTCGCCTCCGTCGTCACCGGCCTGTTCTTCGCCGCCTGCCTCTTCTTCACCCCGATCACGCAGATCGTCCCGGGTGAGGTCGCCTCCGCGGCCCTGGTCGTCATCGGCGCGATGATGATGCAGAACGCCCGCCACGTGGACTGGGCCGAGACCTCGACCGCGATCCCGGTCTTCCTCACCGTCGTGATCATGCCGTTCACGTACTCGATCACCGCTGGTGTCGCCGCGGGCGTCATCTCCTACGTCGCCATCAAGGTCGCTCAGGGCAAGGCGCGCGAGATCGGCGGTTTCATGTGGGTGCTGACCGCCGTCTTCGTGGTGTTCTTCGCCCTGCACCCGATCGAGGGCTGGCTCGGGGTCGGCTGACCCGGGCCGTCTGGCGGTCCGACCGTCCGACCGTCCTGAGCACACGAAAACCGCACGCTCCACGTATCAGATACTGGAATCCGAACCCCTCCGAGGAGGCCCCCATGCTGGACATCGCCGAAGAACTGAACCGGTGGGTCGAGCAGGGACGTGACTTCGCCGTCGCCACGGTCGTGGCGGTCGGCGGGAGCGCGCCCAGGCAGCCCGGGGCGGCCCTCGCCGTCGACGGCGAAGGCACGGCCATCGGCTCGGTCTCCGGCGGATGCGTGGAGGGTGCGGTGTACGAGCTGTGCCGGCAGGCGCTGGAGGACGGCGAGACCGTCCGGGAGCGCTTCGGCTACAGCGACGACGACGCCTTCGCCGTCGGTCTGACCTGCGGCGGGATCATCGACATCCTGGTCACCCCGGTTCCCGTGGGCTCTCCCGTACGGGAGGTGCTCGCCGCCGGTCTGGCCGCCGCCGCCCGCGGGGAGGCGGCGGCGGTCGCCCGGATAGCGCAGGGGCCGGCCGAGCTGATGGGCCGCGCCGTGCTCGTCCGTACCGAGGGCGCCCACCGGGGCGGCTTCGGCGGACACCCCGAGCTGGACCGCACCATCGCCGCAGAGGCCCGCGCCATGCTCGACGCCGGCCGGACCGGCGTACTGGAGATCGGCGCCGACGGCCGCCTCTGCGGAGAGCCGCTCGAAGTGCTGGTCGAGTCCAGCGTGCCGCCGCCGCGGATGCTCGTCTTCGGCGCCATCGACTTCGCCTCCGCCCTGGTGCGGATCGGCACGTTCCTGGGCTACCGGGTGACCGTGTGCGACGCGAGGCCCGTCTTCGCGACGAAGGCCCGCTTCCCCGAGGCGGACGAGGTCGTCGTCGACTGGCCGCACAGCTACCTGGAGGCCCAGGCGCGGGCAGGAGCCGTCGACGGCCGGACCGTCCTGTGCGTCCTCACCCACGACGCCAAGTTCGACGTCCCGCTCCTCGAACTGGCCCTCAGGCTTCCCGTCGCCTACGTCGGCGCCATGGGCTCCCGCCGCACCCACGAGGACCGCAACAAGCGGCTGCGCGAGGTCGGTGTGACCGAGCTCGAACTGGCCCGGCTGCGCTCCCCGATCGGCCTGGACCTCGGCGCCCGCTCCCCGGAGGAGACCGCGCTGTCCATCGCCGCCGAGATCGTGGCCAACCGCCGCGGCGGCAGCGGGGCGGCCCTCACCGGGGCGCACATCCCGATCCATCCCGACGTCTCGAACACGGTGGTGGGGCGGATCGGCTCCGTCGCTTGACGGAACGAGGGCCGCGGCACGCGAGGGCCGCGGCACGCGACGGCCGCGGGCGAGACGGCCGCGCACATGACGGCCGCGCGCGATGGTACGCGTGACGGCCGTACGCGAAAAAAGGGCGCACCCCGCGGGGGTTGCGCCCTTTCGGCGTTCCCCCTATTTTACCGGCCGGTAATCGGAGGCGCTTTCTCCGTCCCTTCCCCGCAACGGAGTTGAACGGATGTTACGTACCGTGCGAAGCCTCGGCGTGCTCGCCGCGGCCGCCCTGCTCGCCGCCGTCCCGGCGGCGTCCGGCCAGGCCGCCCCCGCCGCCGCTCCCGCGGGCGGCCTGCGCCAGGTGTTCTTCGTCGGGAACAACTGGGAGGGCACCGCGGACGTCCTCGCCTCGACCGGCACCCTCGCCAAGATCGGCCGCATCGATGTGATCCCCGACAAGGAGGAGCGGCTGCGGGAGATCTACCTCAACCCCGTGAAGCTCGCCTTCTTCCTGGGCATCCGCACCACCGCCGGCGAGGGCCACGACCAGTTCGTGGACGACATGTACACCACTCCGGACGGCTCGGCCGTGGTCGTCTCCCGTCCCAGCTTCGCCGACGTCGTCTCCCTCGACCTGGGCACGGGCCGCATCAACTGGCGCTTCCCGGTCGCCGGTCACCGCTCCGACCACATGGCCGTGTCCCCGGACGGCACCCGCGTTGCGGTGTCCGCCTCCACCGCCAACACCGTGCACGTCCTGGACATCGCCACCGGCCGCCAGGTGGGCTCCTTCGGCACCGGCGACAAGCCGCACGAGAACACCTTCACCCGTGACGGCCGTTTCCTGTGGAACAGCTCCATCGGTGAGGTGAACACCGCTCTCGACGCGCCCTGGCTGGACTGGACGAAGGGCGACCGGAAGATCACCGTGGTCGACGCGCAGACCTTCCGCACGGTGCGGGTGATCGACATGCGCGAGCGGCTCGACGCCTTCGGCCGCTCCGACCTCTCCGATTCCGTCCGTCCGGTCGCCTTCAGCCCCGACGAGTCGAAGTTCTACTTCCAGGTCTCGTTCTTCAACGGATTCCTGGAGTACGACGTGGCCACCGACCGGATCACCCGCCTCAAGACCCTCCCCGCGAATCCGGCCACCAGCACCGACCGCACCACCTGGGTCAACGACTCCCGTCACCACGGCATGTCCATGAGCCCGGACGGCTCCAAGCTGTGCATCGCCGGCACCATGGACGACTACGCCACCGTCGTGGACCGCGCCACGCTCACCGAGGGGCCGCTGGTCCCCGCCTCCAAGCCGTACTGGGCCACGGTCGACGGCGACGGCACGGGCTGCGTGATCTCCGAGAGCGGCGCCGACCGGGTCACGGCCATCGACTTCGCCACCGGGGCCAAGCGGGTGTCCGTCCCCGTCGGCGACCACCCGCAGCGCGTGCGGCTGGGCCACGTCCCGGCCGGCTGGACCGGTCCGGCCCGTACGGGTTGACCGGGGCGGGGCGGGGCGGGGCAGGGCGGTCGGGGCAGGGCGGTGCGGGGGCGGGCGGACCGCCCCCGCACCCGGGATCAGGCGGGCAGGGAGATCCGGGCGGCCGACATGCCGAAGCCGTTGCCGAGTACCCCGGTGGACAGCTGACCGGGCAACCGGTGCAGGTCCTCCTCGCGGTAACGACGGCACTTCTGATGCCAGTTGAGGATGCCCGAGAGCCAGTCCTGGAGCTCGCCGACGTACGCGTCGAGCCCGGCCCGGGCCTCGGCGTCCAGCTTCCAGTCGTCGTAGAGCACCGGCAGCTGATGGGCGACGATGTGCTCGAACTCCTCGGTGCGCCGGGTCATCAGCGAGTGGCAGATGTGCAGCGCCTCGGGGTAGTCGAGGTCGAAGAAGTTGCGGGTGACCAGGACGTAGTTGTGGACCTCGCCCTCGACCTCCACCTCCTTCTGGTAGGAGAAGATGTCGTTGATCATGCAGGCGGTGTCGGCGGCCGCGTTCTCCAGGGACCGGATGGTCCCGGAGGCGTAGATCTCGTCCGGGATGCCGCGCCCGGCCTGGCCGAGCCGGCACAGGTACATCGTGAGGTGCGAGCCGAAGGTGTGCCGGCGCATCTCGGCGTAGTCCACGGGGTCCGGGATGCGGTTCTGGATCTGGTTCTCCACCTCCCACAGCCAGCTCTCCACCATGGACACGAGGGTGGCCCGGAACTCGGCCCGGACGGTCGGGGCCATGCTCTCGCTGGTACGCACCCACAGGTCGGCGAGTGCGCGTTCCATCGCGGTCAGCGGCGTGCCCTGTTCGGCGTGGTCGACCGGGATCAAGGAGACGAGCCGCGCCGTGGCGGCCTTGGCGGCGGCCAGGTTCTTGGTGTGGGCGAAGACCACCGGGTAGTAGTCGTCCCCGTACGTGCCCCAGGTCAACCAGCAGGCGTTGAGGAGCAGTGCCTCGGGCGTCGCGTCGGGGTCGATCCCGGCCGAGCAGAGCGCGAAGTCGTAGCCGCGCATCTTCGCCTCGGTCCAGATCGCGGATCCGGGGTCGCCCGGCTGCGGGTCCAGCAGGCCCATCCGCCGGGCCCAGCCGACGGAGCCCTCGCGGGCGTGGTCCAGGTGCGGGCTGAGGCTGAGCTCGAACGGCATGTAGACGTCCGGGATCACGGACGGGCCGGTGCGCTCGAAGGGGACGTGGGTGAAGGACCGGCGGCGCATCTCCATCGAGCGCCGGTTGAAGACGGACCGCAGGTCGAGGGCGGTGCTGCCCAGCCCGGTCGGCAGGAAGGGCAGGGTGAGCGGGCCGGTGGTCCGGGCGCCCTTGTTCATGTACCGGCTGGAGACCATGTGCCACTCGTGCCCGCCGGACTGCCAGTCCTGCAGGCCCTTGGCGTAGGCGAGGACGGCGGCGATCTCCGCCGGGTTCATGGCGTGGTCCGCGAAGAGCGCGGGGAGCTCGACGAGCGCGGTCTGCTCGAACTGCTGGAGGCGGGAGGTGAGCAGGTCGTTCGAGGCCTCGGCCGCCGCCTGGGTGTCCCAGCCGAGGAAGGTCTCCAACACCAGGATCGCGTTGGAGAGTTCGCCCTCGTCGGCGACCTCGCGCTCGTAGGAGAAGATGTCGTTCCTGATGTGCACGGCGTCGGAGAAGGCGTCGCGCAGCACGGCGAGCGGCCGCGCGTGCGCGACGCGCGCCGGGACCTCGGCGGAGACGTACTCGATCAGACCGGCGGACCAGGGGGCGCCGCCGACCTTGCGGCGCATCTCGATGTATTCGAGCGGGTTCGCCACGCGGCCGATGTTGATGTTGGCGAGCTCCCACATGGACTCGTTGAGCAGGTTCTTCGTGGACAAGGAGAACCGTTCCCGCCAGTCCATCGACATGGCCGGGACGGTGCGCGCCCAGAGGTCGGCGAGTCCGGCCTCGACCGGATTGGTGGCCTCGGGGAAGCCGTGGGCGAGGTCCATCGGCATGAAGGCGGCGAGCTTCTCCAGGTACGCGCGGGCGCCCTCGCGGTCCTGCGAGCGCTTGTACATCTCCAGGAAGTGGTCGTCGAAGAAGAAGACCCACACGTACCAGTCGGTGACGAGGGAGAGCGCCTCGCCGTCGCAGTCGGGGTGGGTGTACGAGCACAGCAGCGCGTAGTCGTGGGAGTCGAGGTCGCTCTCCTCCCAGACGCCGGAACCCTCCAGCATGCCGAGGTCGCGTGCCCACCGCTTGGTGTGGACCCGGGCGTCCTCCAGGTGGGGGTTCAGTCGCGCCGGGTAGGGCACATAGAAGTCCGGCAGTTGGAACGGCTGCGTCACGACGGGGTCGGCCTTTCGTCCATGGGCGCGGGGGCCGGTGGTCCGACCCCCGCACGAGATCAGCAGTGCCCTACCCCTGGTGCCCGTGGGATAAGGGGAATTTCACTTCTTCAGGTGACGGACCCGTCGTTCCGCCGCGCGGGGGCCCGAGGCGGGGTAGCGCTCCGGTCCGGGCGGACGGCCCGCCCGCGCCCAGGGGGAACCGCGGGCCGGGGTCTCCGTTCACCGCACGAGCAGGGGCCTTAGTAGGATCTGCCGGGTGCTGAACCACCTGATACCGACCCCGGCCCGAGAGGCGGCTCCGGCGCCTGTTCCTGCGCCTGCTCCGGCGGCCGGGAAACGTCCACGGCTGGCGGCTTTGGACGGGCTGCGGCTGCTCGCTGCCCTTATGGTGGTTTTCCATCATTATGTCGGTTTCGGTGGTCACGCCGAAGCGTCCAAGAACGCCTGGACGAAGCCGGTGGATGTGGTGTTCCCCACTGCGTCCTGGCTGGCGTCCTACACCTGGACCGGCGTCGAGTTCTTCTTCATCATCAGCGGCTTCGTCATCTGCATGAGCAGCTGGGGCCGCAGCCTGGGCGACTTCTTCACCTCGCGGGTGGTCCGCCTCTATCCCGCGTACTGGTTCGCCGTTCTCGCCACGACGGCGGTGGTCACGCTCTGGCCGTTGGTCGTGCAGCCGCTGGGCGTGAAGGACGTGCTCCTGAACCTCACGATGCTCCAGGAGCCCTTCCGGGTCGGTTCGGTGGACGCCGTCTACTGGACGCTCTGGGTCGAGCTGCGCTTCTACCTGCTGTTCGCCCTGGTGGTGTGGAAGGGCGTCACCTACCGCCGGGTGGTGCTCTTCTGCGTGCTGTGGACCGTCGCCTCGGTGCTGGTGACCGCTGGGCGGGCGCCGTTCCTCGACTACATCGTGATGCCCGAGTACTCGCCCTACTTCATCGCGGGCGTCGCCATGTACTTGATGTACCGTTTCCGGCCGACCTTGCTGCTGTGGGGCATCATCGCGATCTCGTGGCTGTTCTCGGTCCGCCAGGTCAGTCTCTACAACGACGCTCTGGCGGTCGGCCTCGGCCGGACGATGGACTCCGAGCCGGCGATCGCGCTGATGACCCTGGGCTACCTGGTGATGATCGTCCTCGCCCTCGGCGGGCTGTCCTGGGTGCGCGGGAAGTGGCTCACCGTGGCGGGCGCGACCACGTATCCGCTCTACCTGCTCCACGAGCACATCGGCTGGACCGGCATCCGGCTGCTGCGCCACCACCTCTCCCCGTGGGTGCTGGTCGCCGTGATGACGCTCGGCATGCTCGTCGCCGCATGGCTCGTCCACCGCTTCGTGGAGCGCCCCTTGTCCGCCGTTCTCAAGCGCGGTCTCACCCGGGCCTTCGATTCCCTCCGCGTCCTCCCAGGACGGGTCAGTCCGCTTCGCCCTCCAGGTTGCCCTCCGTGTCCAGGTAGACCTGGCGGAGGGCTTCGAGGATCTGCGGGTCCGGCTTCTCCCACATGCCGCGGGACTCGGCCTCCAGCAGGCGTTCCGCGATGCCGTGCAGGGCCCAGGGGTTGGCCTCCTCCAGGAAGGCGCGGTTCTCCGGGTCCAGGACGTAGGTCTCGGTGAGCTTGTCGTACATCCAGTCCGCGACCACGCCCGTCGTGGCGTCGTAGCCGAAGAGGTAGTCGACGGTGGCGGCGAGTTCGAAGGCGCCCTTGTAGCCGTGGCGGCGCATCGCCTCGATCCACTTGGGATTGACCACGCGGGCGCGGAAGACGCGCGAGGTCTCCTCGACCAGGGTGCGGGTCTTGACCGTCTCCGGGCGGGTGGAGTCGCCGATGTACGCCTCGGGCGCGGTGCCGCGCAGGGCGCGGACCGTTGCCACCATGCCGCCGTGGTACTGGAAGTAGTCGTCCGAGTCCGCGATGTCGTGCTCGCGGGTGTCCGTGTTCTTGGCCGCGACCGTGATGCGCTTGTACGCGGTCTCCATCTCGGCACGGGCCGGACGGCCCTCCAGGCCGCGGCCGTACGCGTACCCGCCCCAGACCGTGTACACCTCCGCCAGGTCGGCGTCCGTGCGCCAGTCGCGGGAATCGATCAGCTGGAGGATGCCGGCCCCGTACGTGCCCGGGCGCGAGCCGAAGATACGGGTGGTGGCCCGGCGTTCGTCGCCGTGGAGGGAGAGGTCGGCCTGGGTGTGGGCCCGGATGTAGTTTTCGTCTGCCGGCTCGTCCAGGGACGCCGCCAGCCGGACCGCGTCGTCCAGCAGGCCGATCACGTGCGGGAACGCGTCGCGGAAGAAGCCTGAGATGCGCAGCGTCACATCGATGCGCGGGCGGCCCAGCTCCGCGAGGGGGACCGGTTCGATGCCCGTCACGCGGCGCGAGGCCTCGTCCCAGACCGGGCGGACGCCCAGCAGCGACAGCGCCTCCGCGACGTCGTCGCCGGAGGTGCGCATCGCGCTCGTGCCCCACAGGGACAGGCCGACGGAGGCGGGCCACTCGCCGTTGTCCGTGCGGTAGCGGGTCAGGAGGGACTCGGCGAGCGCCTGCCCCGTCTCCCACGCGAGGCGGGAGGGAACGGCCTTGGGGTCGACGGAGTAGAAGTTGCGGCCCGTGGGAAGGACGTTGACCAGGCCGCGCAGCGGGGAGCCGGACGGGCCCGCCGGGATGAAGCGGCCGTCCAGGGCCGCCACCACGTGCGCGATCTCGTCCACCGTGCCCGCCAGGCGCGGGACCACCTCGCGCGCCGCGAAGTCGAGGACGGCGGCGACGTCCGCCGAGTGGGCCGACGCCACCGTCGCGACGGCCGCCGGGTCCCAGTGCGCGTCCTCCATCGCCTGTACCAGGGCACGGGCCTGCTCTTCGACGGCGTCCGCCGAGGTACGGGTGGCCGCCGACTCGTCCAGGCCCAGCGCCTCGCGCAGGCCCGGGAGCGCCGTCGTACCGCCCCAGATCTGCCGGGCGCGCAGGATGGCGAGGACGAGGTTCACCCGGGCCGGGCCGGTCGGGGCGCCCCCCAGGACGTGCAGGCCGTCGCGGATCTGGGCGTCCTTGACCTCGCACAGCCAGCCGTCGACGTGAAGCAGGAAGTCGTCGAAGCCGTCGTCGTCCGGACGCTCGTCGAGGCCGAGGTCGTGGTCGAGCTTCGCCGCCTGGATCAGGGTCCAGATCTGGGCGCGGATGGCCGGCAGCTTCGCCGGGTCCATGGCGGAGATCTGGGCGTACTCGTCCAGGTGCTGCTCCAGGCGGGCGATGTCGCCGTACGACTCGGCCCGCGCCATGGGGGGTACGAGGTGGTCCACCAAGGTGGCGTGCACGCGGCGCTTGGCCTGCGTGCCCTCGCCCGGGTCGTTGACCAGGAACGGGTAGATCAGCGGCAGGTCGCCGAGGGCGGCGTCGGGGGCGCAGGAGGCGGACAGGCCGGCGTTCTTGCCGGGCAGCCACTCCAGGTTGCCGTGCTTGCCCAGGTGGATCATCGCGTCGGCGCCGAAGCCGCCGTCCTCCGCGCGGGCCTGGATCCAGCGGTACGCGGCCAGGTAGTGGTGCGAGGGAGGCAGGTCCGGGTCGTGGTAGATCGCGATCGGGTTCTCGCCGAAGCCGCGCGGCGGCTGGATGAGGATCAGCAGGTTCCCGCGGCGCAGGGCCGCGAGCACGATGTCGCCCTCGGGGTTGGCGGAGCGGTCGACGAACATGTTCCCGGGGGCCTCGCCCCAGTGCTCCTCCACGCTCGCGCGCAGGTCGGCCGGGAGCTCGGCGAACCAGCGCCGGTAGTCGGCGGCCGGGATGCGGACCGGGTTGCGGGCGAGCTGCTCCTCGGTGAGCCAGTCCTGGTCGTGGCCGCCGGCCTCGATCAGGGCGCGGATCAGCTCGTCGCCGTCGCCGGAGACCAGGCCGGGGATGTTCTCGACGGGACCGAAGTCGTAGCCGCCGGCGATCAGCGTGCGCAGCAGTTCGACGGCGCTGGCCGGGGTGTCGAGGCCGACCGCGTTGCCGATGCGGGAGTGCTTGGTGGGGTACGCGGAGAGGACCAGCGCGACCTTCTTGTCGCGCCGGTCGATGTGCCGCAGCCGGGCGTGGCGTACGGCGATCCCCGCGACGCGGGCGGCCCGTTCGGGGTCGGCCACGTAGGCGGGCAGGCCGTCCTCGTCGAACTCCTTGAAGGAGAACGGGACGGTGATCAGGCGTCCGTCGAACTCGGGCACGGCGACCTGGGTGGCGGCGTCGAGGGGGGAGAGGCCCTCGTCGCTCTCCTGCCAGGCGGCGCGCGACCCGGTCAGGCACAGGGCCTGCAGGATGGGCACGCCGAGGGAGGCGAGGGCGCCCGCGTCCCAGGACTCGTCGTCGCCGCCCGCAGAGGCGGTGGCGGGGCGGGTGCCGCCGGCCGCGAGGACGGTGGTGACGACCGCGTCGACGCCCTCCAGGGTGGCGAGCAGTTCCGGCTCGGGGGTGCGCAGGGAGGAGACGTAGAGGGGGAGCGGCTGGGCGCCGTGGGCCTCGACGGCCTCGCACAGGGCGTGCACGAAGGCGGTGTTGCCGCTCATCTGGTGGGCGCGGTAGTACAGCACGGCCACGCGGGGGCCGTCGGTCCGGCCGGGGGTGCGCTCCAGCGGGCCCCAGGTGGGGGCGGGGGCGGGCGGCTCGAAGCCGTGGCCGGTGAGCAGGACGGTGTCGGAGAGGAACCGGGCGAGCTGGGCGAGGTTGGCGGGGCCGCCGTGCGCGAGGTAGGCGTGGGCCTCGGCGGCGATGCCGATGGGGACGGTGGAGGCCTCCATCAGCTGGGCGTCCGGGGCCTGTTCGCCGGTGAGGACGACGACGGGACGGGGCTGGTCGGCGGCGAGGAGGAGGTCGAGGCCGTCCTGCCAGGCGCGGAGGCCGCCGAGGAGGCGTACGACGACCAGGTCGACGCCGTCGAGGAGGGCGGGTAGGTCGTCGAGGGGGAGGCGGGAGGGGTTCGCGAAGCGGTACGGGGCGGGTGCCGGGAGGGGCGCTGGGTTCGTGGGGTCCGCCGGGCTCGGCGGGGGCGTGGGGTTCGCCGTGGTGGCCGTGTTCGCGGCGCGGGCGCTGAGCAGATCGGTGTCGGACGTCGACAGCAGCAGGATCATGCGGCGGCAGGCCTTCCTCGGGGTTTCCGCGCCCCGGGCAGTGAGGACAGCGGGAGTTCCTGACTCACCCCGTTGATCGCGTGATCGCTCCGCGGGGGTTCACAGTGGCGGGACCGCGCCGGAATCGCACCGGGCTTCCTCCCATGTCGCCGTCCTCGGCGACGGCGGGCCGGTGTGGTCCGCCGGTGGTCATCCTAGGCGGCCTTTGCCCTGGCCGGGAGCGTGGGGGTCGGGCCGGGTCGGACCGCGCGGGTGGGGTGGCGGTGGGGGTGGTCGGTGCGGTGGCGCTGCCGGGGCTCTGCCCTGGGCCCCGCGCCTCAAACGCCGGCGGGGCTGGAGGGCGCCTCGGACGCCGGCGGGGCTGGAGGGCGCCTCGGACGCGGGCGGGGCTGGAGGGCGGGGCGGGGCCGGGTTGGGTCGGGGCGCGCGGGGTGGGGTGGTCGGGTGGGGGTGGCGACGGACACAGGTCGGGGGTGGGGAATCGTGGGTATGCTCGCCGCCATGCCCCAGCCCCCTTCCGCCGCATCGCGGGATGAACCCGTCATACGGGAGCGCGGTGACTCCTGCCCCGGCGCGCTGCGCCTGCACGCGGCGGACGACGGGTACCTCGCGCGCGTGCGGATTCCGGGCGGAGAGCTGAGTGCCCACCAGGCTTCGGTGTTGGGCGTGGCCGCCGACCGGTTCGGGGACGGCCATCTGGAACTCACCTCGCGCGGCAACGTTCAGTTGCGCGGTCTGCGGGAAGGTTGCGGCGCCGGTCTGGCGGAGTTGCTGGACGCCGCCGGGCTGCTGCCCGCGCCCAGCCACGAGCGCGTGCGGAACATCGTGGCCACCCCGATGTCCGGTGTGCCCGAAATCATGGAATGCGATTCCGGTTCCGGACGATCCGAGGTCGGGCGGCTCGATGCCGGTTCCGGGCGGTCCGAGGTCGGGCGGCTCGACGTTTCCCGGCCTGCCTCCGGCCCTGTGCGGCCCGGTTCCGGCGGGTCGGGTTCCGGTGGCGCTGACGCCGGATGCACGTCCCGGCCCGATGTGATGCCGTGGGTGCGGGAGTTGGACCGGTTGCTGTGCGGCAACGCGCGCGTCACCGCGCTGTCCGGGCGGTTCCTGTTCGCCTTCGACGACGGGCGGGGGGACGTGGTCGCGCTGGCGGCGGACGTGACCGTGCTCGGGCAGGCGGACGGTCGGGCGCTCGTGCGGCTCGGCGGGGCCCCCGGCGCCGTGGCCGTGGACGCGGCGGACGCGCCGAGGGCGGCGCTGCTCGCCGCCGAGTACTTCCTCGACGCCGCCGACGCGGCCGGGACGCGGGCCTGGCGGGTGCGCGAGCTGCCCGACGGACACGCCCTGGACGAAGCGGAGTTGACCGGCAGGCTCGCCGCCGCCGGGATCGCCGCGCAGCCGGTGCCCGTGGTGCGGTGGCCGTACGCGCCGCCGCCGGTGCCCGGGGGTTCGGGCAGCGGCCGGGGCGCGCCGCTGTGCGTACTGCCCCCGCTCGGCAGGCTCAGCACCGCCCAGTGGCGGGCGCTCGTCGAGGTCGCCGACCGGGCCGGCGGCGGGATGCGCATCACTCCGTGGCGCACCGTCGTCGTCCCGAACGCGCCCGTCCCGCCACCGCTCGACGCCCCGGCCCGGCTGCGCGCCGCCGGGCTCGTCGTGGACCCCGACAGCCCCTGGCAGGGCGTCACCGCCTGTACCGGGCGCCCCGGTTGCGCCAAGGCGCTGGCCGACGTACGGGCCGACGCGCGCGCGGTCGTCCAGGCTGCGCGGGGGCCGCTGCCCGTGCACTGGTCCGGCTGTGAGCGCCGCTGCGGGCATCCGCGGGGGACGGCCTGGGTGGACGTCGTGGCCACCGGGTCCGACCAGGGGCCGACCGACCAGGGGCGGTCCGACTACGGGCTGTCCGTCCACGGGCGGGCCGTGGCGCACGGCGCCGGCCTGGCGGCCGCCCTCGCCGTCGCCCGCAACGTCCCCGTTCCTTCCGATGAAGTACCAGAAGCACCGTCCGTAGACGCAGTGAAGAAATGAGCGAGTACACCGTGTTCGAGTACGAGAAGGACGGCGCCGCGATCTACCGCCAGTCCTTTGCCACGATCCGCGCCGAGGCGGACCTCTCCGGGCTGCCCGCCTCCGTCGCCCAGGTCGCGGTGCGCATGATTCACGCCTGCGGAATGACCGACCTCCCGCAGGACCTCGGGTACACGCCCGAGGTCGTGCTGCGGGCCCGCGCCGCCCTGGAGGCGGGCGCGCCGATCCTGTGCGACGTGCAGATGGTCGCCAGCGGGGTCACCCGCAAGCGGCTGCCCGCCGACAACGAGGTGATCTGCACGCTCTCCGACCCGGCGGTGCCGGAACTGGCGGCGCGGATGGGCACCACGCGCAGCGCCGCCGCGCTCGAAGTGTGGCGCGACCGGGGCCTGTTGGAGGGCTCTGTGATCGCCGTCGGCAATGCGCCGACCGCGCTGTTCCGGCTGCTGGAGATGATCGAGGAGGGCGCCCCGCGCCCCGCCGCAGTCATCGGCGTGCCCGTCGGCTTCATCGGCGCCGCCGAGTCCAAGGACGCCCTGGCCGCGCACCCCTCCGGGCTCGACCACCTGATCGTGCGCGGCCGCCGGGGCGGCAGCGCCATCGCCGCCGCCGCCGTGAACGCGATCGCGAGCGTGGCCGAATGAGCACCGTGGAGCACCGGGCCGACACCACCGCGGGCGCCGCCGGCGCGACGGCGGCAAAGGGCCGTCTGTACGGGGTCGGGCTCGGACCCGGCGACCCCTCCCTGATGACCCTGCGCGCCGTCGAGGTGATCGCCGAGGCGGACGTCGTCGCCTACCACA
This sequence comes from Streptomyces sp. NPDC055254, assembly GCF_053606025.1. Lineage (NCBI taxonomy): Bacteria > Bacillati > Actinomycetota > Actinomycetes > Kitasatosporales > Streptomycetaceae > Streptomyces > Streptomyces sp. NPDC055254. The sequence goes on from NZ_JBSGQV010000003.1 coordinate 28,745, forward strand.
GCGCCCGGCACGGCCGGTCCATCGCCCGCTCGATCGCCGCGAAGCACCTGCGGGCCGACCACGTCGAGGAGCCGCTGGTCTACCCGGTCACCACCGAGACCACCGACCACCCCGGCGGCTACCAGGGCGCGATGGAGGAGTTCTACGAGTCCGCCGCCGCCCGCCTGGCCGTCCACCTGGACGCCGGCCGGACCGTCGCCGTGCTCGCCGAGGGCGACCCGCTCTTCTACAGCTCGTACATGCACATGCACAAGCGGCTCGCGGACCGGTACGAGACCGAGGTCGTCCCCGGGGTCACCTCGGTGAGCGCCGCCGCGGCCCGGCTCGGCACCCCTCTCGTGGAGGGCGAGGAGGTCCTGACCATCCTCCCCGGCACCCTGCCCGAGGAGGAGCTCACCGCCCGCCTCGCCGCCACCGACTCGGCGGTCGTGATGAAGCTCGGCCGTACCTTCCCCGCCGTGCGCGGCGCGATGGAGAGCAGCGGCCGGCTCGCGGAGGCCCGGTACGTCGAGCGCGCGACGATGGCCGGGGAGCGCACCGGCCGGCTCGCCGACACCGACGCGGAGAGCGTCCCCTACTTCGCCGTCGCCGTCGTCCCCAGCCGGATCGGCAATCCGGGCAGCGTGCCGTCCGGCCCCGGCGAGGTCGTCGTCGTCGGCACCGGCCCGGCCGGTCCGCTGTGGCTCACCCCGCAGACCCGGCGGGCGCTGGCCGACGCCGAGGTGCTCGTCGGCTACACCACGTACCTCGACCGGGTGCCGGTGAAGCCGGGCCAGGTCCGGCACGGCTCCGACAACAAGGTGGAGTCGGAGCGCGCCGAGTTCGCACTCGACCTGGCCCGGCGCGGCCTGCGGGTGGCCGTGGTCTCCGGCGGCGACCCGGGTGTGTTCGCCATGGCGACCGCGGTCCTCGAAGTCGCCGGCCAGGACGAGTACAAGGGCGTCCCGGTACGGGTCCTGCCGGGCGTGACCGCGGCCAACGCGGCGGCCGCCGCTGCCGGCGCCCCGCTCGGCCACGACTACGCCACCATCTCCCTCTCGGACCGGCTCAAGCCCTGGGAGGTCATCGCCGAGCGGCTGCGCGCGGCCGCGGCGGCCGACCTGGTGCTCGCGCTGTACAACCCCGGTTCCCGCAGCCGCACCTGGCAGGTGGCGCAGGCCCGCGAGCTGCTGCTGGAACTGCGCTCGCCGCAGACCCCCGTGGTCGTCGCGCGGGACGTGGGCGGTCCGCAGCAGTCGGTGCGGATCGTGACGCTCGCCGAACTGGTGCCGTCCGAGGTCGACATGCGCACGATCCTGCTGATCGGCTCGTCGCAGACCCGGGTCACCGAGCGGGCCGACGGTACGCGGATCACCTGGACGCCGCGCCGCTACGGCTGAGTCGGAGGGACGCAGCCGGCCCCCGGGTTCCAGGTGCGGCGCCCGGGGCGGGCTGCCCCGGGCGCCCGAGCGTCAGGCCGGGCGCCCGAGCCAGTGCAGGGCGTCGGCCACGGTGCCGGCCTCCGGTACGCCCCTCGGGACGCCCGGGCGGCGTACAAGGAGGACCGGGATGCCCGCCTCGCGGGCCGCGGCCAGCTTCGGGGCGGTCGCCGAGCCGCCGCTGTCCTTGGTGACGAGGACGTCGACGCGGTGCCGGGCGAGCAGCTCCCGTTCGTCCTGGAGGGTGAAGGGGCCGCGCGCCAGCACGACGTCGAGGCGCGGCGGGACGGGACCGGCCGGCGGGTCCACCGAACGCACCAGGAACCAGGTGCCGGTGAGGTGGGCGAAGGCGTGCAGGCCCATCCGGCCGGTGGTCAGGAACACCCGGTCGCCGAGGGAGGGGAGCACCTCGGCCGCCTCGGCGAGGGAGTCGACGAACCGCCAGTCGTCGCCCGGCTCCCGTGTCCAGCCCGGGCGGCGCAGCGCGAGCAGCGGGACCCCGGTGCGGGACGCCGCATCGGCCGCGTTGAAGCTCATCCGCTCCGCGAAGGGGTGGGTGGCGTCGACGAGACGGGTGACCCGGTGCGCGGTGATCCAGTCGGCCAGGCCGGCGGGCCCGCCGAAACCGCCGATCCGGGTCTCGCCCGGCGGGAGCGCCGGGTCGGCGACCCGGCCGGCGAGGGAGGTCGTCACGCGGGGCCGGGCGGAGCGTGCCGTTCCGGCCGCGGCCGGTTCCGCAACGCGTTCGGCGGCCGGTTGCACCGCGGCCCGTTCCGCGGCCGGTCGCACCGGGGACGGAACCGTGTCCGCCGCGGTCAGGGCCACCGCCAGGCGGCGGGCCTCCGTCGTGCCGCCCAGGATCAGGACATGCCCGTCCGGCGCGTGTCCGCCCCGCGCGTGTCCGTCCCGCGTGTGTCCGTCCGGCCCGTGTCCGCCCCGGGCGTGCCCGTCCGGGGCGTCGCGGGGGCCCCGTTCAGCAGGCATGCCGGTCGCGCTCGGGGGAGTACAGGTGGCTGTCCCGGAACTGCTCGGCACCCAGCGTGCGGCCCACCAGGATGACCGCGGTGCGGACCAGGCCGGCCTCCTTCACCTGTGCGGCGATGTCGCTCAGGGTGCCGCGCAGGACCAGCTCGTCGGGCCGGCTGGCCATCGCCACCACCGCCGCCGGGCACTGGGCCCCGTAGTGCGGCAGCAGTTCGTCCACCACACGGTCCACGTAGCGGGTGGCCAGGTGCAGCACCAGCAGCGCGCCGCTGCGGCCCAGCGTGGCCAGGTCCTCGCCGGGCGGCATGGGGGTGGCCTGCTGGGCGATCCGGGTCAGGATCACGGTCTGCCCGACGGTGGGCACGGTCAGCTCCCGCTTCAGCGCGGCCGCCGCCGCGGCGAAGGCCGGGACGCCCGGGACGACCTCGTACGGGATGCCGGCCGCGTCGAGCCGCCGCATCTGCTCCGCCACCGCACTGAAGATCGACGGGTCGCCCGAGTGCAACCGCGCCACGTCCTGGCCCGCCGCGTGGGCCCGTACGCACTCGGCGACGATCTCGTCCAGGTTCAGCTGCGCGGTGTCGACGAGGCGCGCGTCCGCCGGGCACTGCGCCAGCAGCTCGCGCGGCACGAGGCTGCCCGCGTACAGGCAGACCGGGGCGGCGGCCAGGGTCCGGGCACCGCGCACCGTGATCAGGTCGGCGGCGCCGGGGCCCGCACCGATGAAGTACACGGTCATGTCTGGTTCTTCTCCTTCGTCACTGACCACTGGGTGACCGGCATCGCCTGCCGCCAGCCCGTGAAACCGCCGACCGGCACGGCGTGCGCGACGGCGAGCTTCACCAGCTCGCCCCCGTGCCGCCGGTAGCGCTCGGTGAGCACCGCTTCCGACTCCAGGGTGACGGTGTTGACCACGAGTCTGCCGCCGGGACCCAGCGCGTCCCAGGCCGCGTCCAGCAGCCCCGGCGCGGTCAGCCCGCCGCCGATGAACACGGCGTCGGGGGCGGGGAGTCCGGCCAGGGCCGCTGGCGCCGCGCCGACGACCACGTGCAGGCCCGGTACGCCGAGCGCCGCCGCGTTGCGGCCGATCCGCGCGGCCCGGTCCGGTACGCGTTCCACGGTGACCGCCCGGCAGGAGGGGTGGGTACGCATCCACTCGATGCCGATGGAACCGGAGCCGCCGCCGATGTCCCACAGCAGCTCACCGGGGGCCGGGGCCAGCGCGCACAGGGTCGCGGCCCGCACGTGGCGCTTGGTGAGCTGCCCGTCGTGCTCGTACGCGGTGTCCGGCAGGCCCGGGGTCGCGCCCAGGCGCGGGGGACCGGCGGCGGCATCCCGTACGCACTCCACGGCCACGACGTTCAGCGGATCGCCGGGGGCGCGGTCCCAGCCGTCCGCCAGGCCCTCGTACGCTTCCTCGCGCTCGGAGCCGAGCTGTTCCAGCACCCGCATCCGGCTCGGGCCGAAGCCGCGCTCTCGGAGCAGGGCGGCGATCTCGGCGGGGGAGCCCGCGCCCGCGCTCAGCACCAGCACCCGACGTCCTTCGTACAGGGCGGCCGAGAGCCGGGCGACGGGGCGGCCGACCACCGTGACCACCTCGGTGTCCTCGACGGGCCAGCCCAGGCGCGCGCAGGCGTAGGACACCGACGAGGGGTGCGGGTGGACGAGCAGGGAGGACGGTCCGAGTTCCCGGGCCAGGGCCCGGCCGATCCCGTAGAACATCGGGTCGCCGCTGGCCAGTACCGCGATCCGGCGGCCCGCGTGCTCGGCCATCAGCTTCGGTACGGCCGGCAGCAGCGGGCTCGGCCAGGCCACCCGGGCGCCGGGGCACTCGCCGGTGGGCAGCAGGTCCAGCTGGCGCGGCCCGCCGATCAGCACCTCGGCCGAGGCCAGCGCGGACCGCGCGGCGGCGGCGAGCCCGGCCCAGCCGTCGGCGCCGAGGCCGACGACCGTCACGGGGAGGGGGAGCGGTGCGGAGCTCACTGCGCGGTACCTCGGGGAAGGGGAGAAGGGGAATGCGGGGGCGGACCCGCAGCCTACTGGGGCGCAGGCCGGGCCCCAGTGCCAGGGTGACCAGGACGGAGGCACCGGCCAGCGCGGTGATCGCGACGGCCGGCGAGGTGTACTGGGCTGGAGGGGGTCCCGCCGGCACGCGCTGGTGTACCCGTGCGAGGGGCAGCTCGCCCAGCCGGCCGCCGGGGCGCCGCAGGCGCTGGTCCGGCTGCTGGGGCCGGTCCGGGCCAGGGTGCTGGTCCTGCTGGAGAGCCCGAAGTCGACCACGCAACTGGTGGCGCTGACCGGGCTGAGCCTCGGCGCGGTGGCCGGGCAGCTCAAAGTGCTGCTCGACGCCGGGCTGGTCCTGCGGCGGCGCGCGGGCCGGAGCGTGCTCTACGTCCGGGTCGCGGCCGGGACGTGCTGGTGTCGGCGGCGAACGGCCCCGAGTAGGGTTGCCGGAGTTACCAGAGGTAATCCGCCCGTCGCGAGGGAGCTGCCATGCCCGGCTGGAACGCCGCGAACATCCCCGTCCAGACCGGCCGGACCGCGGTCGTCACCGGAGCCAACAGCGGGATCGGCTACGTCACCGCCCGTGAACTCGCCCGGCGCGGCGCCTGCGTGGTGCTGGCCTGTCGCAGCGCCGCGCGCGGCCGGGCGGCCTTGATCCGGCTCCGGACGGAAGTGCCTTCCGCGGAGGTGGAGTTCGCCGAGCTCGACCTCGCCGACCTGGCGTCCGTAAGGGAGTTCGCGAAGGCCTACGGGGAGCGGCACGCCTCCCTCGACCTGCTCGTCAACAACGCCGGCGTGATGGCCCTGCCGTACGGGCGGACCGCCGACGGGTTCGAGACGCAGTTCGGGGTCAACCACCTCGGGCACTTCGCCCTGACCGGGCTGCTGCTCCCGAAGCTGCGGGCCGCCCCGCCCGGGGCGCGGATCGTCAACGTCTCCAGCGGCTTCCACGTCCTCGGCGACATCGACCTGGACGACCTGGCGTCCGAACAGGGCTACCGGCGCTGGGTCGCGTACGGGCGCTCCAAGACCGCCAACCTCCTCTTCACCCACGAGTTGTCCCGGCGCTTCGCCGCCGCCGGCTCCACGATCGTCGCCGCCGCCGCGCACCCCGGCTACGCGTCCAGCAACCTGCACGCCGGGGCGTCGCGGCTGGAGGGCCCGAGCCTCAACTCGCGGGTGGCCGCCTTCGGCAACGCGATCGTCGCCCAGCCCGCCGCCACGGGTGCGCTGCCCACCCTGTACGCGGCCACCGCTCCGGGGGTCCGGCCGGACACGTTCGTCGGCCCGCGGTTCGGCTGGCGCGGTGCGCCCGTCCGTTCCTGGCGGGCGAAGTGGACCCTCGACGACAGGTCCGGCGAACAGCTCTGGGCGGCCTCCGAGAAGCTCACGGGGGTCTCGTACGCGTCCTTGCCGCGCTGACGCGCCCCCGGGGTGCCTCCGGGCGCCCCCGGACGGGCCCTGATCCGTACGCTCCGTGCACCGCAGACTCGGCGGTATGGGCGACGACGACACGGACAACCACCGGGAGAGCCGACCGGAAAGCCGCCAGGAGAGCCACCGCGAGGATCGTCCGGGGAACCGCCCGGAGGGCCACCCGGCGGCCGACCGCCACGCCGTGGTCCTCGGGGCCGGCCTGGCCGGGCTGCTCGCGGCCCGGGTGCTCGCGGAGCGGTTCGAGCGGGTGACCGTGGTCGAGCGGGACGAACTGCCCGAGGACGGTCCGGCGTTCCGGCCCGGGGTACCGCAGTCGCGGCACGTGCACGTGCTGTGGTCGCGGGGCGTCGAGCTGCTGGAGGAGCTGCTGCCCGGCATCACGGACGGACTCCGGGCCGGCGGGGCGGCGCTGCTGGACTCGCCCAGGGACTTCCTGTGGCTGAGCCCGGCGGACTGGTTCCGCCCGCTGCCCGGCGCCCGGATCCTGCTCGGCAGCCGCGAACTGCTCGAATGGACCGTACGGCGGGAGGTGCTGCGGGACGGGCGCATCCGCATCCGCGGCGGATCCCTGGCCGCCGGGCTCGTCGCCGGGCGGGACGGGCGCTCGGTGACCGGCGTGGAGCTGCGCGGCGCCGAGCCGCTCGCCGCACGGTTCGTGGTGGACGCGACCGGCCGGTCCTCCAGGGCCCCCGCCTGGCTCGCCGCCCTCGGCTACCCGGCGCCGGAGGTCACCCGCTACGACTCCCGACTCGGCTACTCCAGCCGCTACTTCGCCGTTCCACCCGGCCCCCGGCCGAGCTGGCGCGGCATGTACGTACAGGGGCGCCCGGACAGCCCGCGCGGAGGCGTGCTCGTCCCGCTGGACGGCGACCGCTGGCTGGTGACCCTGATCGGCAACGGGGAGCACGCGCCGCCCACCCGGGAGGAGGAGTTCCTCGGCTTCGCCCGCGGGCTGCGCAGCCCGGCCCTGTACGACGCCATCCGCGGAGCCACGCCCCTCTCCGCGCCCGTCGGCTTCCGCGGTACCGCGAACGAGCGGCGCCACTACGAGCGCATGGGCCGCTGGCCGGACGGGTTCGTCGTGCTCGGGGACGCGGCCTGCCGGTTCAACCCCGTGTACGGGCACGGGATGACGGTGGCCGCCCTGGCCGCCGACGTGCTGCGCCGGGAGATCCGTACCGAGGACGCGGCGGACATCCCGGCCTCGGCGCGCCGGATCCAGCGCCGGGCCGCGGCCGCCGCCGAGGTGGCCTGGCAGATCGCCACCAGCGAGGACATGCGCTACCCGGAGACGGAGGGCCCGCCGGCGGACCGCACGACGCGGCTCCTGCAGCGCTATATGTCACGGGTGATGGTGGGCGCCAATACGGACCCGGCCATCGCCGACCGCTTCTTCGGGGTGCTGTCGCTGTCCGCCTCGCCGAACACGCTGCTCGCACCGGCCACGATGCTCCGCGTCCTGTCCAAGTGGCGCTTGCCCGCCGCCCCGGCGACGGCCGCCTACCCGCCCCACCACGACCCGCCCGAGAGCCGGTCAGGCGGGTGAGGCGGCTGAGGCGGTGACGCGGCGACGCGGGGAAGCGGTGAGGCGGCCCTACGCTTCGGGGCGCGGTCATCCGCCACCGGCCACCCGGCCCTGCCGCGGCCCTGACACGGCGGCGGTGTCCGGGTTCTTGGTGGCGCGTTCGTACAGGGCCCGGACGTCGTCACCGAAGTAGGCGCTGTACGAGGTGCGTTCGTCGCCGCCGCCGTCGCGGCCGCCGACCACCCCGATCAGGGTGCGGCCGTCGGTCAGGACCGGTCCGCCGCTGCTGCCGTCCGGTACGCCCGCGCAGTCCAGCCGCAGTTGCGTCGGTCCCGCCGCGACGGCGGTGTTGCGGCAGTCCACCGGCTCCTCGGAGGCGTTGGGATAGCCCACGACCCGCGCCGGGAGGGGCAGTCGCGGGCGGAAGGCGATGGTCGGGGCGCCGGTGACGTCCTCCAGCCGCTGGCCGGGGTACCCGGGGCGGCGCAGCCGGACGAAGGCGACGTCGTGGTCGGGGTCCTGGTCCTCGATCCAGCGGGGGTCCACGTCGATCCGGGTCGGCACCCAGACACCGTACGGTGCGACCGCGTCGCGGTAGCCGGGCACGAAGGCGAGGTTCGTGCGGAAGCCGGCCCGGTACACGCAGTGGGCGGCGGTGGCGACGAGGTCGCCGCCGGGGGAGTGGACCACGACGCCCGAGCAGTGGTGGTCGGAGTCGGCGTCGGTGCCGGGGGAGAACAGCGCGCCGATCGCGGGCTCGGGCGCGGCGGGCCGGGCCTCCAAGGGGTCGGAAGGCCGCCACCCGCCGGACCGCCAGTCGGCGGGGCCGCCGCCGGCGCCGAAGGCCCGCGAATCCGTGGCCGGTTCCGGGTCCTCGTGGACGATCCCGTCGAGCACGGCGGAGGCGGTCCGGTCGGCGCGCTCCGGGTCCTGCTGGTAGACGCCGGCTTCCGGATCCCCGCCGGAGAGGTGGGCGACGTAGCCGCGCAGCTCCCAGAGGTACGCTCCGCCCCAGGCGAGCAGCGCGCAGACGCCGACGAGCAGGAGGACCCGTACGGCCCGCCCGTGAACCCTGCCGACCATGTCGCACTCCCGCCCCGCCCGCACCTGTGACCCATCTGTTCGATGAGGGTGCGCCGGGCCGGGTTCCGGACTTCGTACGTGTCCGTCCTCACAACTCGCGAGCCCGGAGCGGTGAACTGGACAAGCCGCGGCCGGGCGGACGACGATGCGGTGAAGAGTGCCGCGGGCAGTACCGGGGGCGGCGGGGAACACGCAGTCCTCCGGACGTGCTGCCGTGCGTCCCCGCACTGCCACGGAGGAACACCCCGAGATGAGCTTCGGCGACCCGAACAACCCCTACGGGCAGCAGCCCCCGCAGGGCCAACCCGGCTACGGATACCCGCAGCAGGCCCCGCAGGGCGTCCCGCCGCAGGGCGGTTACGCGTACCCGCAGCAGCAGGGGTACCCGGGCGCGCCGGCCGGCTACCCCGGCGCACCGCCCGCGTACCCCGGCGGGCCGCCGGGGTACCCCGGCGCCGGATACCCGGGCGGCCAGGTCGAGATGCCCGGCGGTGCGAAGGCCGCCCGCGTCATCCTCTTCGTCCTGGGCGGCCTGCAGATCCTGGGCGGTCTGGCCGTCTCCGTCGGCGGCGCGCTCTTCGCCTCGCTCTTCTCCGGCTCCTCCAGCTCCACGGCGCAGGACGTGGGCTCCGTCCTCGCCGTCGTGTTCGTGATCCTGGGCGTCCTCCTCCTCGGCCTGTCCACGTGGCCGATCCTGACGGCCGCCAAGATGAGCAAGGGCCGGGGCGGGGTCCGCGTCTCCGGCATCATCTACGGCTCGCTCCAGGCCCTCGGCGGCGGTTTCAGCCTCCTCGCCAACCTGGCCGCCCTCGGCGCCGAGACCCACGCGCCGGTCGGCACCTCCGTCTTCGGCGTGATGATGGCCGCGATCGGCCTCGGTCTCGGCATCTGGATCGTCGTCGGCCTGGCCAAGGCCGGCGACTACTTCCGGCGCCCGGCCTACTGAGACCCCCGCCGGCCGTACCCGCGCCGCAGGCCGCCTCCCGCGATCCCGGGGAGGGCGGCCTTCGCCGTACGGGCCGGGGGGCGCAGGTCCCGCGGGCCACGGCCGGCTCACGCAAGGGCCCGCGAGCACGCGGGCCGCGAACGCGCGAGCCCGCGGGGCGCGAAGGCCCGCGGTCCGCTGCCCCGCGGCCGTCCCGCCGTCGCCGTGTCGTCCGCCCGGTGGTCCGCCCGTGCCCCGTCCGGCGGATCTTGCGGCGGGCGGGGGGCCGCGGCGGCCGGAGCGGATACGTATGAGCGGACCCCTCCGCGCCGGCTCCGGCCGGGCCCACTCACCGGGAGACCTCGATGACCCGCATCAACCGACGTGACCTCGCCCTGCTCGCCCTGCGGACCGGTACCGGGGCGGTGCTGGTGGCGCACGGGACGCAGAAGCTCTTCGGCTGGTTCGGCGGGGCGGGCCTGGAGAAGACGGCGGCCGCCATGGAGCAGATGGGCTACCGGCCCGGACGCCCGAGCGCCGTCGCCGCCGGCCTGGGCGAGGCCGGCGGCGGGGCGCTGCTCATCCTGGGCCTGGCCACGCCGGCCGCGGGGGCGGCGGCGGCCGGGGCGATGGCGGGTGCGGTGGCGGTGCACGCCCCCGCCGGGTTCTTCGCGCAGGGCGGCGGCTTCGAGTACCCCGCCTTCCTCGGGTTCACCGCGGCCGCGATCGGGCTCGCGGGCGCGGGCCGGTACGCCCTGGACCACGCCACCGGTCACACTTTCGACCAGCCGTGGACCCTCGCCCTGGCCTTCGCCGGCAGCGCGCTCGCGGCCGGCGCGGTCGTCACCCGGCGCGCCAAGGCGGCGCAGGCGGAGGGGGAAGCACAGGCGCAGGCACAGGGAGAGGCACAGACGGAGGCGGACGCCACCGACGGGCAGGGCGCGTAGCGCGACGACCGAGGGGCGGCGCCGAGAACCTCCGCACCGAACAACGGCGCGAGCGCGCCCGTCGGCGACCTGCTGGTGCGCACCGGCGTCGCACCGGCGTCGCACCGGCGTCGCACCGGCGCAGGCAACAGCGCTGCCGCTGGGCCTGACCGACCGTCGATCCGTCCGTGCCGCTGGAGTGTGCCGCCCTCACGTCGGTGGCGGCCCCGGGGCGCCGAACCGGGCGTTCCGGGCCCCCGGTCGACCGCGCGGCGCTAGGGTGCCGAGCGGGGACGACTGTACGAGGGGGACGGTGTCGGCGATGCGTTTTCTCTTTGTCCACGGTACGGGCGTGCGGCGCGAGCGGCACGACACGCTCTTCGCGCTGGTCCGGGAGCGGCTCGCGGCCCGCTTCCCCGGGGCGGACGTCGACTCCTGCTACTGGGGGGACCGGTTCGGGGCGACCCTCGGCGCGGGGGGCCGGTCCGTACCGGGCCTGCGGCCGCTGCCCGATCCGGTGGACGCCGAGACGGCGGAGTGGGCTCTCCTGGTCGCCGATCCGCTGTGCGAGTTACGGGTGCTGGCGGAGGCGGGCTGGGAGACCGGGCCGCCCGGACCCGCCGGCGGCGACGAGGGCGGCGACGAGGACGGCGACGGTTCCGCGGACGGCTTCGGTAGCGCCTACGACGACGGCTTCGCGATGCCCGGCGTCCGGTCCGCCGGCGCCCGTGTGCTCGAACTCCTGGCCGCACTGCCGCCCGTGCCGGACGCGACCGACGGCGAGCTCGCCGCCCTGCTGCACGGGACCGGCCTCGCCGCCGGCTTCCCGGCCGCCCTGCACTCCACCGCCTGCTCCGCCGAGGCGGACCGCGCCGGTGCGCGCGCCACCGGGGACCCGCAGGCGCGGGAGCTGGCCACCGCCCTGGCCCGCGCCGTGACCGCCGCCGCCCTCGCCGCCGCGGGCGCCGACGCCGACTGCACCGGCGCCGAACGGGACCGCCTCGTCGAACTGCTCGTCACCCGCCTCGGCGGCGACGCCCGGGTCCCCGGCGCCCGCGTGGCGGCGGTCCTGGGGCGACTCGCCCAGCGGGTCACCACGCAGCCCCTGCTCAACGCCTGGCGCGGCTCGCTCACGGTCGGCGCCACCCCCGCGCTCGGCGACATCCTGCGCTACCAGGCCCGGGGCCACGACCTGCGGGACTTCCTGCACGCCCGGATCACCGCCGCACCGGGGCCGACCGTCCTCATCGGCCACAGCCTCGGCGGGATCGCCCTGGTCGACCTCCTCGCCCTGGCCGCCGCCCGGGGCGAGCCCGTCCCCGGCGCCGCCCTGCTCGTCACGGTCGGCTCGCAGGCCCCCTTCCTCTACGAGCTCGGCGCGCTGACCGCGCTCGCCCCCGGCGCGAAGCTCCCGTACGGCTTCCCGCGCTGGCTCAACGTCTACGACCGCCAGGACGTCCTCTCCTACCTCGCCGCACCCGTCTTCCCCGGCGACGAACGGATCAGCGACCACGAGATCGGCAGCCGGCAGCCCTTCCCCGCCTGCCACAGCGCGTACTGGAAACAGCCCTCCCTCTACCGGCGGATCGAGGAGGCGGTGGCCGAAGCGGAGATAGGGTGACGTCCCCCGGCCTGCTGCCCCCGGGCCTCGGACCGGGGCGCACCTTCGCGCTCGTCGCCGGTGTCGAGCGGTACGACATCAGCCATCGGTGGAACCTGCGCGGCCCGGCCCGCGACGCCCTGCGCTTCGCCCGGTGGCTGACCGGGCCCGGGGAGGTTCCGGCCGGCAACGTACGGCTGCTGCTGTCCCCGCTCGACGGGCCGGAGGCGCTGGAGTGGCCGGACTCCCCGGCCATGGCAGCGCTGCGGACGGCGTACCGGCCGGCGACCGAGGAGAACGTCAAGTCCGCGCTGCTCGACGAACTGCCCCAGTGCGACGGGGACCTGCTCTGGATCTTCTGGGCCGGGCACGGCTACCTCGGCCCCCGGCAGGAGCTGATGCTGCCCTGTGCCGACGCCCGCCCCGGTCAGATCCGCCACCTCAACCTCGACTCCGCGCTGCGCTGGTGGCGCACCGACCTCGTCAAGCAGCGGCGGTTCCCGCTCCAGGCCGCCCTCGTGGACTCCTGCCGGGTCGACGCGCCGCGCGACAGCCGGTGGAATTTCGGCGCCATCGACTACGGCGGTGGGAACGCGGTGCCGGGGCGCCGCCAGTTCCGGCTGTACGCCTCCCGCGAGGGCGAGGCCGCGCAGAACGACGCCGAGCGGGGCGCCGGCCGGTTCACGGAGGCGCTGCTCGGCGAACTCGGGGAGCGGTCCGTACGGGAGGGCGTCACCGGGCTCGCCGGCGCCGCCCGCAGCATCCACCGCACCTTCCGGGAACTGCGCGAGCGCGGCGAGGGCTGGCAGCTGCCGCAGTTCGTGGTGGACCGGGACTGGGACTCCTGCTCCTTCCTCGACGACGGCCTGCCCGGCGCCGCCCCCCGGCCGGCCCGGCTCGACCAGCGGGCCTGGGACGAGCTCGGTGCCCTCTTCGAGGGCCGCGAACTGCCGCGCGGCGCCCACGAGGCCTACGCCTGGGCGTTCAAGGCGGCGGGCTGCGCCGCTCCGGTGGGCGCCGGCCTGCCCGGGGACACCCTGCTGGAGGTGGTCCAGGACCTCGACGAACGCCAGGGCGGCCGGAGCGGGATGCCCCTCGCCGTGCCCTTCGTACGCTGCCTCGCGGACCGGGCCGCCGAGGCGGGCCACGCGGCGTGGGCGCTGCGGCTGCGGGACTGGGTGGACGCCACGCGCCACCGGCTCGCGCTGCCCGTGCTGGCGCCGCCACCGCCCGCGCCGCGCAGGACGGCCGTGCACGTCCGGCTGGAGGTGCCGCCGTCCGGCGAGGACGGGTACCTGGCCCGCATCTGGCTGCGGGGCGCACGGGCCGACCACGTCTGGGAATCGGAGCGCGCCCCGGTCGCACTGGACGTCGTACGCGAGGAGCTGGTGCGGCAACTCGACCTGATCGGCGAGGGGTCGGGGCCGCCGGACGACACCGCGCCGCAACGGCCGTCGTACGGCGCGGTGGACCGGATCGAGTTCCACGTGCCGTACGAGCTGCTGGAGGCCGAGTTCGACCTGTGGCCGGTGCCGCGCGGGCCCGGCGGCCGGGTCCGCGCGCTCGGCCTGCTGTACCAGGTGGTGGTCCGGTGCCCGCAGGAACGGGCCGGCGCCCGGGCCGAGTGGCACACCGCGTGGCGCTGGCTGTGCGCCCGGGGCGGCCGGCATCCCGAAGCCGTCCGGGTGGTGGGGGACGGCGAGGTCACCGACACCCTCGGCATGGAGCTGGCGGCCGGACCGGCGCCCGCGTGCGTCCTGGCGCACACCCGCGCCGGTCCCTATGACGGGCTGCTGGAAGCGGTACTGGAGGGGGGAGTGCCGGTGGCGGTGTGGCGGCGCGGGGGCGGCGTGCCGGAGCCCGCGCTGCTGGACCTGCTCGCCCCGGCCGGACCGGACGGCCGCCCCGACCCCGGCGCGCTGGACGTGCTCGGCCTGCCCGCGCGGGTGCGGGAGGTGCGCCGGGCGGCCGCCGGCGCGGTCACGGGCGCCGCGCGCGCCCGGCAACCGGTCGCGGGGGGAGACCGGTTGGTGCTGCTGTGGGACGATCCCGACGACGTGCCGGGCCTGCGCTCCCTGACCTGAGCCCGGCGCCCGCCCCCCGCCCGGGGCCTTTCCGAGCCCGTTCCCCTCCCGACCACTGACAGACGGCGACACCGACGATGGAGGCAGAGGCAGTGGCGAAGGACTGGTGGCTGTACCACGGCACCGGCGCGGGCGCGGACCGCTGCGCCCGTCTGGAAGGCGTATCCCCGCCGCCCTGGCGGGACTTCACCGGCACGCCCGACACCCGCTACGCGCCGCCCGGGTGCGCGGGGCCGGCGTGGGAACGCACCCGGCGGCGCGGGGAGGGCTACGTACCCGGCGAGCAGGAGAAGGACGTCGTCAACACGGCCCTGCACCTGCGCAGGCCGCTGCTGATCACCGGGAAGCCGGGCGTCGGCAAGTCCACCCTCGCCTACAGCATCGCGGCGGACCTGGGGCTCGGGCCCGTCCTGCACTGGCCGATCACCAGCCGGACCGTACTGCGGGACGGGCTGTACCTGTACGACGCCATCGGGCGGCTCCAGGAGGCCGGGCTGGAGCAGCTGCGCACGCCGGGCGCGGCGGCGGCCGTGGTCCCGGGCGCGGCGTCGGGGGTCGCCCCGCCGGACGCTCCCGCCCCCGCCCCGTCGATCTCCCGCTACCTGCGGCTCGGACCGCTCGGTACCGCCCTGCTGCCGCAGGACCGGCCGCGCGTCCTGCTCGTGGACGAGATCGACAAGAGCGACATCGACCTGCCCGGCGACCTCCTCACCGTGTTCGAGGACGGCGGATTCGACATCCCCGAACTCGCCCGCCTCGCCCAGGAGGACCCCACCGTCGCCATCGGCACCGACGACGACCCCGAAGCCGCCGTACGCATCACCCAGGGCCGCGTCCAGTGCCGCTACTTCCCGGTCGTCGTCCTCACGAGCAACGGGGAGCGCGACTTCCCGCCCGCCTTCCTGCGCCGCTGCGTCCGCCTCCACCTGGAGCCCCCGGGGCCGGAGAAGCTCGCCCGGATCGTCCGCCGCCGCCTCGGCGTCGACATCGAGGAGGTCGAGGAGTACCAGGAGCTGGTCAGGAGCTTCCTCGAACGCGCGGAGGACGGGGACCTGGCCACCGACCAGCTCCTCAACGCCATCCAGCTCCGGCTCGCGGGAGCCTGGTCGGCCCCCGCGGACCGCGACCGGTTCCTCTCCACCGTCATGCAGCACCTGACCGGGCCCACGGCGTGATCGAGAGGCTGATCGCCGCCCTCGCCGGCGCCGTCCCCGGTAACGGGGACGGTGACGGGGACGGCGGGCCGAGCCCGGCGATCGGGGCGGAGGAGATCGCCGACATCCTGTGGCTCGCGGCCCGGGTCGATCCCGCCGGGGGCCGGGCGTCCGCCCCCGCCGACCCGGCGGCCGATCCCGCGGCCGGGCCCGGACCGCCGCCCGACCGCGGACCCGTGCCGCCGCCGACGTGGCCGCCGACCGGACGGACCCCGGGGGAACCGGCCGTGGAGCTC
Source organism: Streptomyces sp. NPDC055254 (assembly GCF_053606025.1). Lineage (NCBI taxonomy): Bacteria > Bacillati > Actinomycetota > Actinomycetes > Kitasatosporales > Streptomycetaceae > Streptomyces > Streptomyces sp. NPDC055254. The sequence continues at coordinate 44,181 of NZ_JBSGQV010000003.1, forward strand.
TTCCCGAACACCGTGCGCGGCCCGGCGGGAAAGCCGGCGGACACCGGCGGCGGCCGCCGCGGTACGCCCCTGCGGCTGCCCCGCACGGCCGCCCTCGACGACCCGCTCGGCCTGATGCGCGCCCTGCGCCCGCTCGGCCGCCGCTCCATCGGCGGGCCGGGGGACGCGTTGGACGAGCAGCTCACGGTGGAACGCAGCATCGAGCGGATGGTGCCGACCCCGGTCCTGCGCCCCGCCGAGAGCCGCTGGCTGGACCTCGCCCTGGTCGTCGACGGCCACCACTCCATGCTGCTCTGGGCCGACCTGGTGGACGAACTGCGCCGGGTGCTGACCCGCAGCGGGGTGTTCCGCGACGTACGCACCTGGCAGCTGACCGGCACCGGACCCGGCGGCACCCCGACGGTGCGCCACGGCCGGGGAGGTCCGCCCCGCCGTCCCGCGGAGCTGGCCGACCCGGCGGGGCGCCGGCTGATCCTCGTACTCTCCGACACCGTCGCGGGCGGCTGGCGGCAGGCCCCGGTGCAGGACGTGCTGCGGCAGTGGTGCGCGCACAACGCGGTGGCCGTGCTGAACGTGCTGCCCGAACGGCTGTGGACGCGCGGGGCGGTCGAGCCCGTCCCGTTCGCCCTGCGCGCGGACCGGCCCGCCGCCGCCACCCGTGCCTGGCAGCGGATCCCGGTCGTCCGCCGGGCCCGCGGCGCCGGCGCCCGTACCGCCCGTACGGGCGCCGGCGTCCGTACCGCCGGTGCCCGGGACCGGTCGGGGCGCGGGCACGGCGCGGCGGTCGTGGCGCCGGCGGTCGTGGTCCCGGTGGTCGGGCTCGCACCGGGGAGCCTGGGCCGGCTGGTGCGCGTGGTGTCCGGGGACGGGCGGTGGCGGCGCCTGGCCTGCCTGCGGCTGGACGCGGAGCGGGGCGCGCCGCCGCGGGCCGACGCCGGAGCCGATATGCCGGACGACGTGCCGGGCGACGCGCCGGACCAGGGTCATGACGGGCTGGAGGCGGTGGAGCGGTTCCGTGCGAGCGCCTCCCCGACCGCCCAGCAGCTCGCCGCCCACTTGGCCGCCGTACCGCTGACCCTGCCCGTCATGACCCTGGTCCGGCGCTCCCTGCTGCACGACGCGGAGCACGGCCACCTGGCCGAGGTCGCCCTCGGTGGTCTCTTCGCGCCCTGGACCGCCGAACAACCGCCGGACGAGACGGAGTTCGAGTTCCGGCCCGGCGTACGGGAGGCCCTGCTCGGATCGCAGCTGCGCGGCGACGTGGCCGCCGTACGGGAACTGGTGCGCCACCGGGTCTGGGAGTTCATGTCCCGCAACCGGGGCGGCGGCCCGGACTTCTCCGCGACCCGGGTCACGGCGGGGCAGCCGGGCCGCAGACCCGTGGCCGAGGGGGCACTGCCGTTCGCGGCGAGGCCGGGGCCGGAGCCGGACACGGTGCCCCCGCCGGATCCGGGACTCGGGGCGCGCGTCGTACGGGTCCGCTTCGAACCGGCGCGGGAGTCCCAGGAGGTCGGCACGCTGCTGACGCCCCGGCTGGTGCTCACGGTCGGGGACGACCGGCTCGGGTCGAACGCGGTCGCCTGGGTCCGGGCGGGCCACCGGGAGGCGCTCTGCCACCCCGCGTGGTGGGACGACGCGTCCCCGCGGGTGTTCCTGCTGGTGGCGGACCGGGACCTGGTGGACCCGGGGACCTGGCCCGATCCGCTGCCCTGGGCGGAGCCGCCGCAGGGCCCGGAGCGGGTCCGCGTCGACGGGTGTCCGGACCAGGGCGGGGCGGTGGCGCTGACGGCCGAGGTGGCGCCGTACGAGCGGGCCCGCAACGGCGAGCTCGTCCGGCTGTCCGCCGAGCCGGACGGCTGGACGCACTACCGGGGCGGACCCGTCTCCCGCGACGGGAGGCTGCTCGGGGTCGTGCACGGGGTCTGGCCCGACCGGATGGTGTTCCTGTCGGGCCACGCCCTGCTGGAGCAGCCCGGCTTCCGGGCGGTCCTGGACGCGCACACGACGGCGCCGGGGCCGGGGGAGAGGGAGGAGGCGGTCTCCCTGGTGGTGACGGCCCGCCCGGGGGCGGGAGCGCGGACGACCGGCGGGACGCGTCCGCTCGCCGTCCTGTTCCGGAAGCTGCTGCTCGACACCGAGGTGAGCGGGCAGGTCATCGAGACGGACACCCCGTCGGAGTTGCTGGTCACGGTGGACGCGCCGGCAGCCCTGGCGGAGGCCGGTCGGCTGCTGTCCGAACTGCCGCGACGGCTGGAGCGGGCGGCAGCGTCGTCACCGCCCCTGCCGACCCCCCTCGGGGTGACCGTCGGCGCGGGCCCGGGCCGGCCCGACGAGGAGGCGGACCGCCCCGGCGGGCTGGAGCGGGCGGAGGCGGTGCGCCTGGCCGAGGTCCCGGAGTTCCGGCGGCGGCCGTGGCCCGTACCGCGCTCCCTTCCGCTCCACCTCGTCCTGTCCCCCGCCCTGTACCGGGACCTGCGGAGCCTGCTCCCGCCCGCCGTACGGGCCGCCCTCGTGCCCCTGGCCGGCGGGGCCGGGGGCTGGCTGTGCGTCGGTGACCCCGGCGAGCTGGGCCGCGCGTTCGCCGAGGCCGCCCGGCTGCGCGACACGGGCCCGGAGTGGCCGCACTGCGGGCTCGCCTCCTCCTCCGAGGCGCCCGGATGCCTCGGGATCCGTCCGCCGGGCTACGGCCGCTGCCTGGCCCACCTCGGCCACGCCGAGCAGGAGGCGTTCCTCGCGACGCTCGGCCCCGGGTCGCCGGTGGACCTGCGGGGCACGACCTTCGAGCACCGGCTGCTCCAGCGGGTCCTGGACGCCGTACGGGAACCGGGCACCCGGCGCGTACGGCTCGGGCGGGCCGAGTTCGGCCGGGCGCGGTTCGTGGACGGCTGGAACGCGCGGGGCGCCGAGTTCTCGGGCCGGGTCTCCTTCGACCGGGCGGCCTTCGCGGGGCGGGCGCTGTTCCACGAGGCGGCCTTCGAGGGACGGGCCTTCTTCGACGGCGCGGTCTTCGAGCGCACCGCCGCGTTCGACCGGAGCCGCTTCGGCCGGCCGGCCAGGTTCCGGGGCGCGGTCTTCGGTGGCGCGGCGGGCTTCACCGACGCCGCCTTCCTCGCCGAGGTCTCCTTCGCCCGGGCGGTCCTGGAGGACGCGGCGGACCTGGACGGGGTCCGGGCGGCCGGGTCGGCGGACTTCACCGGTACCGCCTTCCGGGGGCCGACCGGGCTCAGCCGGGCGGTCTTCGAGGAAGCCGCGACCTTCTCGCACGCGTCATGGGAGGACGGTCTGGTGGCCGACGGGACCGTGTTCGAGGGCCCGGTCGCCTTCGACGCCGCCGCCTTCACGGGCCGGGTGCGCTTCGACGACGTGCGCTTCCTGTCCGCCACGGACGCCGAGCTGCCCTCCGCGGGCCGACCGGACCGCTGGGAGGTGGAGCGGCTCCCGGGCCGTGCCTTCCGCCTGCGCCTGCTCGACGAAGGGGACGAGGAGGAGCCGCCCGCGGACTGACCGGGGCGGCTCCCGCCGGCCCCTCACGCTCCCGGGTGCGCCCCCCGAAGCGGGCGGACGGGTTTCACCACCAGCGCCCCCGAATGCGCCGTGCGCCCGGGCGTGCTGCCGACCGGGTGTCCGGGGCTCCAAGTCCGGTGCGTGAACAGTCGGTTGATCCACCGGTGCGGGCGGTGGGGCGCGCCTATGCTCGGGCGAGCGTTCGTACGTCCGTGCCTCGCGAACCGTAAGGGGACCGCCCGGTGAGTGTCCGTATTCAGCCCTCCTCCCAGGTCGACGAGAGCGCCGAGCTCGGGGAGGGGACCACCGTCTGGGATCTGGCGCAGGTGCGGGAGGACGCCCGGCTCGGGCGGGGGTGCATCGTGGGGCGGGGGGCGTACGTCGGTCCGGGCGTGCGGATCGGGGACCACGTGAAGCTCCAGAACTACGCGCTCGTCTACGAGCCCGCCGTACTCGCGGACGGGGTGTTCATCGGTCCCGCTGCCGTGCTCACCAACGACTTCTACCCGCGCGCGGTCGACCCCGACGGGCGGCAGAAGCGCGGCGGCGACTGGGAGGCCGCCGGGGTCGTGGTGGCCGAGGGTGCTTCCCTCGGGGCCCGGTCGGTGTGCGTGGCCGGGGTGCGCGTAGGGCGGTGGGCGCTCGTCGCGGCCGGGGCCGTGGTGTCCCGCGACGTGGCGGACTTCGCGCTCGTCGCGGGGGTGCCGGCCCGCCGGATCGGCTGGGTGGGGCGGGCCGGGGTGCGCCTCGTGGAGCGCGAGGACGAACCGGGCGTATGGGAGTGCCCGCGTACCGGCGCGCTGCACGACGAGAAGGACGGCACGCTCACCGAGCGCACCTGACGGTACGTCGGCGACTTGAGTCACCGGCATTTCCTCAAAAGCGCAATCAACGAACATCCGTGGGCATACCTTGTCCCTGTACACGGGATCTGACCAGGCAACGGCCTGTGTTCAGTGGGGGGTTGTACACGACGAGGGCATCGCGGGCAGGGTGACGGCCGGCGCGGGAGACCGCGCCCGTCCGCCGCTGCCGCCTGCGCGTGCTCCGGTCCGCGGCATCGCTGGGGGGTCCAGTCGCCGGCCGTCGGACGGTTCGCGCCGTCGGTGGGAGCACACCGCCGGGCGCGGGCGCCGTCATGCGCGATCCCCCTCCACGGAACGACGACCGCCAGGTCCGTCCGAGGAGAGATCAGAGGGGGTAGGTGTGTTGGAGCCGTACAGCTCGGACATGCGAGGTGCGCACAGCACCGGGGGAACCGGGGTGGGATCCCGATGACCGCCACGCGATTAGCAACACTGGCCCACGAGGCCCCGCCGCTGCACGCCCTCGCCGAGCGATTGCTCGCGCTGGCCGAGGCGGGACTGCCCGCGATGTACCTGCCGGGCGCCGAGACCTTCGTGTTCACCCGGGCGGGGACCGTCTCGCCCGAGGGCGTCCGGCGGCTGGAGGCCCGCGGTACCAGCACCCGGTACGCGGCCATCACCGCGCTGGGCGCCCGGTTCCTGCCCGAGGACCGCCAGCGCGCCCTGTTCGGCGGACGCACGGCCGAGGAGTTCACGGGACTGCTGGTGCAGCGCCTGCCCGGCGTGAGCAACCTCGGGGACGCGGCGCTCGTCGCCTGGGCCGCCGCCGAGACCGGCCACCCCAAGCTCTCCGACGCCCTCGACCGGGTGGCCGCCCTGGACCTGCCCGGGAGGCCGCAGTACACCGTCGAGGCGGCCTGGGTGCTGTCGGCGCTCGCGGCCGCCCGCGCCACCGTCGACGTGGAGGACCGGATCGGCGCCGCCCGCGCCCGCCTGCTGGCGGCCCGGACCGGTGACGGGCCGCTCTTCGCGCACGCGACCGGGCCCGGGCTGGTGCCGGGGTACCGGTCCCACGTGGCCTGCTTCGCCGACCAGACCTATCCGCTCCAGGCGCTGGCCCGGCTGCACGCGAGCGGCCCCGACCCGCAGGCCCTCGCGGCCGCCGACGCCTGCGCCGCCCGCATCTGCGCCCTGCAGGGGGACGGCGGGCAGTGGTGGTGGCACTACGACTCCCGCCACGCGACCGTGGTGGAGGGCTATCCGGTCTACAGCGTCCACCAGCACGCGATGGCCCCGACCGCGCTGTTCGACCTGGCCGAGGCCGGCGGCACCGACTTCGGTGCGGCCATCCGCCGGGGGCTGCGCTGGATGGCGGACGTACCCGAACTGACCGGGCCCGCCGGAGCCCCCCGCGAGCCGATGATCCGCGAGGACTTCGGCGTCACCTGGCGCAAGGTGTACCGCGGTGACCCGAAGAAGGCCGTCCGCGCCGCCCGCGGGCTCACCACCCGAATCGCGCCGCAGGCGCGGCTCGCCCCCCTGGACCGGCTCTTCCGCCCCCTCGCGGTGGACCGCGAGTGCCGTCCGTACGAGTTCGGCTGGATGCTGTTCGCCTGGCTCGGGGGGCCGCGGGGATGACGACGCGAAGAAGGGTCCTCTTCGGGGTCGAGCTCGACGCCCTGACCATGGACGAGACCGTGGCCCGCTGCCTCGACGCCGTGCGGCGCGGCGAGCGCATCGAGATCGGCATGGTCAACGCCGCGAAGCTCGTCAACATGCGGCGCGACCCCCGGCTCGCCGAAGCGGTCGGCGGCTGCGACCTGGTCCTGGCCGACGGCCAGGCGGTGGTCTGGGCCGGCCGGGTCCTCGGCGTGCGGCTGCCGGAACGGGTCGCGGGCATCGACCTGTTCATGCGGCTGCTCGCCGCCGCCGAGACCGCGGGCATCTCCGTCTACCTGCTCGGGGCCCGCAAGGACGTCCTGGAGCTGATGCTCGGGCAGATCGCCGAGCGCTTCCCCGAACTGCGGGTGGCGGGCAGCCGCAACGGCTACTTCGACGACTCCGAGCAGGAGGCCGTCGCCGAAGCGATCGCCAAGAGCGGCGCCCACCTGCTGTTCCTCGGCATGACCTCGCCCAAGAAGGAAATCTTCACCGCCGGGCACGGCGAGCGCACCGGCGCCCACGTCGTGCACGGCGTCGGCGGCTCCTTCGACATCCTCGCCGGCATCACCAAGAGGGCGCCCCTCGGCTGGCAGCGGCTGGGACTCGAATGGTTCTACCGCACCCTCCAGGAGCCCCGCCGCCTCGGCAAGCGCTACCTCACCACCAACGCAGCCTTCCTCCTCATGACGGTCCGCGAGCTCATCCGCCGCTCGCCGTCCGCCCGTTCCGCGAACAGGAGTCACTGATGCGCGTCCTCGTCGTGGGACAGGGATACGTCGGACTGCCGCTGGCCATCCGCGCCGCCGAGGTCGGGCACCAGGTGATCGGTTACGACGTGGACGCGCGGCGGGTCAAGAGCCTCGCCGCCGGCGAGTCGTACGTGGAGGACGTGTCCGGCGAACGGCTGGTACGGGCGCTGGAGCGCGGCACGTACCGGCCCAGCGAGCTGGCCCGGGACTGCGGCGGCTTCGACGTCGCGGTCGTCACCGTGCCGACGCCGCTGACGGAGGGCACCCCCGACCTCCGCCACATCGAGGAGTCGGCGCGCACCCTGGCCCGCTACCTGCGCCCCGGCGCCACCGTCGTGCTGGAGTCCACCACCTACCCGGGCACCACCGAGGAGCTGTTCGCACCGATCCTGGAGGACGGGTCCGGCCTGACGGCCGGAGTCGACTTCCACCTCGGCTACAGCCCCGAGCGGATCGACCCCGGGAACGCGGTCTGGGGCTTCCAGCAGACGCCCAAGGTCGTCTCGGGCGTCGACCAGGCCTCGCTGAAAGCCGTCGAGGCCTTCTACGGGGAGCTCGTCGACACCACGGTCCCGGTGGGCTCCCCCAAGGAGGCCGAGCTCGCCAAACTGCTGGAGAACACCTTCCGGCACGTGAACATCGCGCTGGTCAACGAGATAGCGATGTTCGCCCGCCACCTCGACATCGACGTGTGGCAGGCCATCGAGGCGGCATCGAGCAAGCCCTTCGGCTTCATGAAGTTCACGCCGGGCCCGGGCGTCGGCGGACACTGCCTGCCGATCGACCCCTCGTACCTGTCCTGGCGGGTGCAGCGCGAGCTGGGCCAGAGCTTCCGCTTCGTCGAGCTGGCCAACGACATCAACAGCCACATGCCCGAGTACGTGACCCGCCGGGTCATGGACGCGCTGAACGCCAAACGCCGCTCGGTCAACGGCTCCCGGATCCTGCTGCTCGGGCTGGCGTACAAGAAGAACACCGGCGACGCCCGGGAGTCACCGGCGGTGCGCGTCTCGCAGCTGCTCCTCGACATGGGGGCCCGCGTCCGCGCGGCCGACCCGCACGTGGTGGAGAACATCACGGTCGACGCCCGTCTCGTCCGCGTCGAACCGACGCGCAAGGAGCTGGCCGCCGCCGACGTCGTGGTCCTGCTCACCGACCACGACTCCTTCGACTACGACCTGGTCACCGAGCACGCCTCCCTCCTGCTCGACTGCCGCAACCGGCTGTCCGGACCGACGGTGGAGGTGCTCTGAGACATGACCGGACCCACCAGGATCGTGTGCGTCGCCGGAGCACGCCCCAACTACATGAAGATCAAACCGGTGATGGACGCACTGGAGCGCCGCGGCGCCGAGGTGGTCCTCGTCCACACCGGCCAGCACTACGACGAGTCCATGAACGACGTGTTCTTCCGGGACCTCGGCATCCGCACCCCCGACCGCTACCTGGGTGCCGGATCCGGCACCCACGCCGAACAGACCGGCCGGGTGATGGCCGCCTTCGAGCCGCTGCTCGCCGAAGTGGCCCCGGACGCGGTCGTGGTCGTCGGCGACATCAACTCCACCGTGGCCTGCGCCCTGGTGACCGCGAAGGCCGGCCCGCTGCTGGCCCACGTGGAGGCCGGCCTGCGCAGCCGCGACTGGGGCATGCCGGAGGAGGTCAACCGCGTCGTCACCGACCGGCTCAGCGACTACCTGCTGGCCCCCTCTCCCGACGCGGCCGCGAACCTGCGGGCGGAGGGCTACCGGGAGGACCAGATCCACGTCGTCGGCAACGTCATGATCGACACCCTCCTCGCCAACCTGGACCGGGCCAGGCGCTCCGACGTCCTGGACCGCTACGGGCTGACCAGGGGCGAGTACGGCCTGGTCACCCTGCACCGGCCGGCCAACGTGGACGATCCCGCGGCGCTCGGCGGCCTGCTCAAGGCCCTCGGCGAGATCGCCGGCCGCTGCCCGCTGCTGCTGCCCGTGCACCCGAGGGCCGCCCAACGGCTGGCGGACGTCGGGGTACCGGGCGGGATCAGACTCGTACCGGCCGCCGGATACCTCGACTTCATCGCCCTGCAGGACGCCGCCCGGGTGGTGCTCACCGACTCGGGCGGCATCCAGGAGGAGACCACCGTCCTGGGCGTGCCCTGTGTGACGCTGCGGGAGAACACCGAGCGCCCCGTCACGGTCGAGGAGGGCACCAACGTGCTGGCGGGCACGGACCCGGAGCGGATCGTGGCCACCGTCCACGGGGTGCTCGACCGTCCGCCCGCGCCCCGCTGCCCCGAACTGTGGGACGGCCGGGCGAGCGAGCGCATCGCCGAGGTGCTGCTGGGCGGCGGGACCGCCCGGACCCGGCCGCGGCCCACCGACCTCGTCCCCGACCGGTCCACCGGCTGACCGACCGATCCACAGGCTGACCGGCCGGCTGGTGGATCGGCCGGCCGACCGCCACTACCACCGTATCCAGCGCGATGACAGAGCGGCCGCGCCACGCAGGGCGACGCGGCCGCGAGGGGGAAGAGGAAGACCATGGACCTCGCGGAGATCTGGCGGGTCATGCGCAGGCGCTGGTACGTCCTGCTGCCCGGACTGCTGCTCACGGCGGCGCTGACCGCCGGCGTGTACCTGTTGGTCCCGGTGGAGTACCGGTCGCAGGCCACCGTGACCCTGCTGAATTCGAAGAAGGCCACGGTCGCGTTCGACGGCAACCCCTTCCTCAGCACCCAGGCCTCGCTCACCGGCATGGCCGACGGCCTGGCCCGCAACCTCAACTCCGACGACTCCGTCGCCGACCTCAAGTCCCTGGGCCTCACCGGGAAGCACGAGGCGAAGATCGCGGACAACGCCCAGGGACCCTTCATGTGGCTCAGCGTCACCGGGACCGACCCGGATGCCGTGCTCAGGTCGGACGAGATCTTCACCGGGTACGCCGAGAAACGGTTGCAGGAGTTCCAGACCCAGCAGTCGGTGGCCCCGGAGGCCATGATCCGCATGGCGACGATCGTGCCGCCCCAGAAGGCGGAGGCGGACACCAAGACCAGGCTCCAGTACCTGATCATGGCGGGCGCCCTGGGCTTCGTCCTCAGCCTGGTGGCGACCTTCTTCGTGGAGGCCCGACGGCGCGTTCCGCCCGCGAGCGACGTTCCGGCCGGGAGCGGCGTCCCCGCCGGGGACAGCGCGCCCGCCGGCCCCGGCCCGCACCGCCCCGCCCGCGGCGCGGCGGCCGAACCGGTGGCGGCTGACGCCGCCGGACCGTCGTGACCGGCACCGCGAGCGGCGCGGAGGCCACCGCGGCGCCGCCGTCGCTGGGCCGCAAGGTCGGCTCCGCGGCGAAGTGGAGCCTGATCAACACCGTAGTGATGCGGCTCGGCAACTTCGCCACCGGCATCGTCCTGGCCCGCTTCTTCCTCGGGCCCGAGGCCTGGGGCGTGTACGGGATCGCCCAGACGGTCCTGCTGGTGCTGCTCTCCGCGAACGAACTCGGGGTCTCGCTGGCGATCGTTCGCTGGGAGGGCGACCCGCGCCGCTTCGCCCCGACCGTCCTCACCCTCAGCGCCGTCTCCAGCTGCCTGCTGTACGCCGTGTTGTTCGCGGTGGCCCCGGCGGTGGCCGCGGTGCTCGGCGCGCCCGAGGCCTCCGGCGTCCTGCGCGTCATGTGCGTGTGCGTGGTCCTCGACGGCCTGTCCCAGGTGCCCGCGGGGTTCCTCACCCGGGAGTTCGCCCAGGGTCGGCGGATGGCCGTCGACGGGCTCAACTTCGTCCTCAGCACCGCCGTGACCCTGCTGCTGGCGGTCCAGGGCTGGGGCGCGATGAGCTTCGCCTGGGGTTCGGTGGCGGGCAACGCGGCCGCACTCGTCGGCTGCTGCCTCGCCGCCCCCGGAACCCTGCGGTTCGGTTGGGACCGGGAGCAGGCCGGGGCCCTGCTGCGGTTCGGGCTCCCTCTCGCCGGCGCCAGCATGCTCGCCCTCGGCGTGGTGAACGTGGACACCATGGTCGTGGGCGCGTCCCTCGACCAACTGGCCCTGGGTTTCTACGTGCTGGCCTTCAACATCTCCGGCTGGCCCGTACGGATCGTCTCCGAGGCGGCCCGCCGCGTCTCCTTCGCGGGATTCTCCAGGCTCGCGGACTCGCCCGGTGCGCTGGCGGACGGATTCGGACGCGCCCTCGGCGTGGTCATCACGGCCACCGTCCCGCTGTGCGTCCTGCTCGCCGCTCTCGCCGGACCGGTCGTGCAGCTCGTCTACGGCGCCCGCTGGCTCCCGGCGGCCCCGGCACTGCCCTGGCTGATGGCGCTCGGGCTGGTCCGGATCGCCTGCGAACTCGCCTACGACTGCCTGGTGGCCATCGGCCGGCGCCGCTCCCTCATCGCCGTCCAGGGGCTGTGGCTGCTCCTGCTGATCCCGGCCCTCGTGATCGGCGCCCGCCTCGACGGCATCGTGGGCGTGGCGCAGGGGCACGTCCTGGTCGCCGGCGTCGTCGTGGTGCCGGTTTTCCTCCTCGCGCTGCACCGGGGCGGCATCGGCCCGGGCACCGTGGCCCGGGCCTGCGCCTGGCCCTTCCTCGGCGGCGCGGTGATGACCGCGGTGGTCCTCGGACTGGAGCGGCTGCTCGGCGACGGCGTACTCGCGCTGCTCGCGACGGGAGCCGGCGGCACCCTGTGCTACGTCCTGTGCGTCCTGCCGGGCCGCGCCCGGCTCGGCGGCGGGCCCGGCTCACCGGCCGGGGGACCCGGGACGGCGGCGCAGGACGCCGACGCCGGTCCGGCCGGGGCCGCCGCGACCGGCGGCCCCGCCGGAACGGTCAAGGGGTAGGCGCGGTGGCCCGGCGCAGGCGCCTCGCGATGTGGTTGCTCGTCCCGGTCCTGATGGCGTTCGCCCTGGCCCTGTGCCAGGCCGGCCGTACCGGGGTGAGGGAGGCCCCGACCGGTCCCTGTCCGGCCGGGGAACTCGTCTGCCCCGGCGCCCCGGGCACGACCCCGCACGAGTCCCCGCCACCCTCCGCAACTCCGACCGCCACCCCCTCCGGGAGCCCCCCGTCCGGTGCGGCCACGCCTTCGCCGACCGTTCCACCGGGGTCGAGCGGCCCGCCGTCCGCCGCCGGAGCCTGCGCATCGCCCGGCGCCTGCGGATTCCCGGACGCGCGGACCACCGGCCCTCGGATCGCACTCGAACGGCACGACACGGGGAACATGTCGATCAGGACCGACGGCACGGTCATCAAGGGCTGGGACATCCGCGGCTCGCTCGACGTCTACGCCGACGACGTCACCGTCATCGACAGCAGGATCACCTCCACCAACTGGTGGGGGATCAACCTGCGTCCGGGATTCAGCGGGCTGAGGGTGCTGCACACCACCATCACCGCCGTACCGGGCGAGGGCCCCGACAACGGAGGGGTGAACTACGCGGTGTCGAACATGGGCGGCAGCTCCGTCGAGGTCGGCTGGTGCGACGTCTCCGTGTTCGGCAACGCCCTGTCCATGGGACAGGGCGACCTGCACGACAACTACGTGCACGACATCGTCCCCTTCGTGAACAAGGGCGGCGAGTGGCAGCACACCGACGCCGTGATCAGCGGCGGCGGAAACAAGGGACGCCTCACCATCCGGCACAACACCCTGCTCAACCCCGTCCCGGTGGACCGGGGTGCCACCGCGAGCGTCGGCCTGTTCGCCGACACCGGGGTCGTCTCCTCCGTCGTCGTCGACCGCAACTGGCTGGCCGGCGGGGCGTACACGCTGTACGGGGGCGGCCCGGGCGCCACCGGCATCCAGGTCACGGACAACGTCTTCTCCACCCAGTACCACCCGGCCGCCGGGGCCTACGGCCCGGTCACCGCGTGGAACGCGGGCGGCGCCGGGAACCTGTGGCGCGGCAACCGCATGTCCGACGGGCGGCCCGTCGTCCCCGAACCCACCACGGAGCGTTGACCATGCGCCGCATCGCGCGAGCCCCCTGGGAGCTGCTCAAGCGGGCCTTCGGCTGGCTGGTGCTCTTCGAAGCCCGGAACAAGGTCCTGCTGGCCCCCTCCGCCGTGCGGCTGCGCCGCTTCGAGGACCGTGAGACCACCCGGCTCGCGGACCTGCTGGGGACGCCCCCGGCCGCGCTGGTCGCCACCGTGATCGCCACCCACCGGCGCCCCGAGGCGCTGCGCGCCGCCGTCCGCTCGGCACTGGAGCAGACGGTGACCGACCAGGTGGTCGTCGTCGTCGACGACGGCGCCGGACTGCCCGAACTCCCACCCCATCCACGGTTGTTCGCCGTCTCCCTGGCCCGCAACACGGCCACCGCGGGCGTCGTGCGCAATGTGGGGATCCGGCTGACCGCCTCCCGCTACGTGGCCTTCCTGGACGACGACAACCTGTGGGAGCCCGACCACCTGGAGCAGGCCCTGGCGGTCCTGGAGCCGCCCGGCGGACCGGACGCCGTCTACACCGCGCTGCGCAGGGTGCTGCCCGACGGCGTCGAGCGCGACGTCCTGTCGGTGCCCTTCGACCGCCGCCGCGCCGCGCACGAGGCCTTCCTGGACACCAACGCCTTCGTCGCACGGCGCACCCCCGCCCTGTACTTCAGCCGGCTCCGCCGCACCCCCGAGGTGCTGCCCCGCGAGGACTGGGAGCTGGTGCGCCGCTACAGCCGCCGCCACGAGGTGCGCCACCTGCCCCGTCCCACCGTGCGGTACCTGGTCAACCCGGAGAGCTTCTACACCGCCTGGGACGGCGACAGGCCCTCCGGGTGACCGGCTCGGCGCCCGTACCGCCCGGTCAGGGCCCCGGGGTGGCCCGCAGCGCTGCCGGGCTGGCCAGAGCCCGCGCGGCGGCCCGGCTCGCCGGCCGGCCCAGCGCCGCGCGCGAGACCTCGCGCAGCAGGACGGCCGCACGGAAGGCGGCGGTCGCCACGGCGCCGTGCCGGCGGCCGTAGAGCCGGACGCGGTTGAGCGTCAGCAGTGTCCACAACCGCGGTGACACCTGCGAGTCACCTCCGAGGTGGGTGGCCGAGGCCGCCGGCTCCAGCCGGGTGGCGAAGCCCCGGTCCCGGGCCCGCAGGCAGTACTCGGTCTCCTCCGAGTACAGGAAGAACGACTCGTCCCACGGGCCGCACGCCTCCAGGCACTCCCGGGACAGGGCCATCAGCGCGCCGGTCGCCCAGTCCGCGACGGTCCTGCGCCCGTACGCGGCGGGGTCGGTGACCAGCTCGCTCCAGCGCGGGAAGCGCCCGGCCCGGCGGTTGCCCAGCACGGCCTCGCCCAGCGCCCGGGTCACGCGCGATTCGCGGCGCAGCGAGAACAGCGGCGTCTCGCCGTCCTCCTCGTACAGCAGCGGTACGCCGATGCCGACCCGGCCGCCGCCGGGGGTCGGGTCGCCGAGCCCGGCCACCAGCCGCGCGGCGCAGCCCCGCCGCATCCGGACGTCCGGATTGCAGACCAGGACCGCACGGTAGCCGCCCTCCCCGCCGGCCGCGGCCCGCAGGGCGGCGTTCACCCCGGCCGCGTACCCGGCGTTGCGGCCCGTGCGGACGACCGTCGCGTCCGGGGCCAGGGAGCGGAGCAGTTCCACGGTGCCGTCGCGGGAGTCGTTGTCGGCGACGACCAGGCGCCAGTCGAGCCCGGCCATGCTCTCGGGCAGGGAGGCGAGGAAGGCGGGGAGCACTCCGGCACTGTTCCAGGTGACGACGAGGACGGCTACGGGACCGGCTGCACCCGGCCGGGCGGGCGGGGCGGGGCGAGGGGAAGGCATGGGGACTCCACGATGAGGGGCTTCGGCGCCGCGCGCCGGATGAAGCCGAGGTAGCTGCCTCCGGCGGCGATCGTCAGGAAGAACATCCCGGCGAACATCGGGAAGCTGAGGGCGTCGAAGGTGGCGCTGCTGACCAGGGCGACCAGGGCCGAGGCGAAGAAGGCCTGCCCGAGCTCCCGGTCGGATTCGGTGCGGGCGAGCCGCCGGACGGCGCCGCCCTGATGGATACCGGTGAGGAAGAGGAGCAGGAGCACGGCCAGGCCGAGGAGGCCCGTCTCCGCCAGCGTCAGCATGTACTGGTTGTCGGTGAAGAAGTAGAGGTCGGGTGTGAAGGTGCCGAAGCCCCGCCCGAACAGCGGGCGTTCGTCGAGGTAGGGGAGGATCGCGCTGTACTTGACGGTACGGGCCTGGGTACTGCTGTCGGAATTCGACAGGAACGACCCGAACAGGGTGGTGATGGTGCCGATCAGGCCGGGGACGATCACCTTGAAGCAGGCCACCGCACCCACCAGCAGGCCGATCGCGGTCCACCGCCGCTGCGGCTTCCAGCGCGGCAGCAACACCAGGACCACGATCAGCGCCCCGATGATCGAGGTCCGCGACACCGTCAGCGGCAGGGCGCCGCCCATCAGCACCACCGGCCCCCAGCGGCGCCAGCGGCTCAGGTGCCCCCGTACGGGGTCGAAGGCCTGCTGCACGGCGAAGGGCAGCAGCAGGGCGAGCATGCCGCCGAACTCCAGCGGCTGCGCCGTGGTGGAGCGCGGCCGGGTGAAGGAGCCCCGGTCCAGGGTGGTGATCTGGGCGACGGCGGACCGGAGCCCCGGGATGCTGATCCGGTCGGCGATGTTGGTCGCGGTGAAGAAGTCGTAATAGCCGATGGCGGCCACCACCGCCCCCATCACGACGGCCCGGCGCAGCAGTACGTCCAGTCGGGCCCGGTCCTGGATGCCGGCCGAGACCAGCACCACCAGGGAGACCCAGACGAGCAGCCCGATCAGGCCCCGGTCCGCTCCCAGGACCTCCTTGTGCGAGGCGGCGCGGGTCGCGTTCGCCAGGTACGAGGCCAGCACCGCGAGGGCCAGCAGGCACATGACCACCCGGGGCAGCCGGGTGCCCGGAGCCGGCCGGATGCCGCCGGTCAGCCAGGTCGCCAGGTACCAGAACAGGCCGAGGAGCGCGAACACGTTGGCGGGGGTGCCCACCCCGCCGAGCCCGGGCAGCGTCAGGTTCGAGGGGATGAAGAAGGCCAGGGCCAGGTAGCCGCTGAGCAGCGCGGTGGCGTCCGGCGTGCGGCCGCGCGGCCGCCGGCGGGCGCGCGTAAGGCGGGGGAGGCCGTCGCGCGCGGCGGTCGCCTCCCGCCCGCGGCGCCGGGCCACCACCAGGCTCTCCGTCACGAAGGAGAGGAGGAACCCGGCGGCGGTGCCGAGGATGACGACGGCCAGCACCTGCTGGTACCGGCTCTTGAGCTGGGGAACCGGGGTCTGCGGCAGCACGACGGGGGCGGTCTGCACCATGTAGGCGGGCTGGACCTTCGCCGCCGCCTGGAGCGCGTCGAGCTGCTCCCCGGCGAAGTCGGTGAGCGTGGTCGTCTCGCGGAGCACCTTCGCCCGGTCGGTGCCCGTGACGGTGAGGGTGAGCATGGGGCCGGAGGTGTTCGCGGCGAACCCGACCGTGTAGGGGTCGCTCACCCCGAGGCCGTGCAGGTCACGCGCGGCGTCCGTCCCCGACAGCGTCCTGATCAGCACGTCCGCGGTGACGACCAGCGAACCGCCGGCGTTGGAGATCGGATTGCCGAAGGCGGGGGCCAGCTCGGCCACCGCCGTGGAGTCGAGCAGCGCCACCGAGCTCTGCGACTGGTAGGCCACCGGTACCGACCGGTACAGGTGCAGGCCCACGAGCAGCCCGATCAGGGTCAGCGGCGCCATCACGTACCAGCGGCGGCGCAGCACCGCGATGATCTCCGCGAGGGTCACGAACACCCCCGCGAGGTACCGGAGTTGATGGCGATCCGACCCGCGAACCGGGAGAATCGGCGACAACGGAAGGAAGTCCCTTGTCGCCTGGTGAGTTGGTCCGCGCGCTGCGTAGGCGCTGGTACGTCCTGGTGGTGGCCGCGGTGCTCGCGGCCGCGGGGGCGCAGCAGGTGCTGCGTCCCTCGCAGACGTACCTGAGTTCCGCGATCGTGGTGCTCAAGCCACCGGTGACCGGCAGCCAGCCGAACCAGCTGGCCAATCTGCAGCCGCCGCTCGCCGCCGTCTCCTACGCCGCGGTGCAGCAGCTGGACTCGCCCGCCGGAGCGGCCGAGCTCAGGGCCGCCGGAGTGGGTGGCACCTACCGGCTCATCCCGCGCAACAGCGGTACCAGCGTCACCCCCCGCTATCTGATCCCCTCCTTGCAGGTCCAGGCGGAGCAGGCCGATCCGCAGGCGGCCGACGCCGCCGTGCGCAAGGTCATCGAGGTCTACGGCGAGCACGTGACGGACATGCAGACGCAGCAGGGGATCCCGGAGGCGGCGCGGATGAGCGTGACCCTCCTCGTCCCGCCGACCGCCGTCGCGCAGAGCGGCACGAAGAGCCGGGGACTGGCCGGGGTGGCCCTGCTGGCCGCCGTCACCGGGGTGAGCGCGGCGCTGTGGACCGACCGGGCGTCGGCCCGCCGGGCCCTGCGCCGGCGCCGTGACGCCGACCCCGCCGACGAGGGCGCCGGCGCGGACCGACCCGCCGAGGACCGGGTCCCGATGGCCGCGGCGGCCCGCTGAGGAAGCGGGCCGCCGGGCCGGCGCCGGATCGTGCGGCCGGCGCGGGGGGCACCCCCGCGCCGGGACCGCCGGCGCCGATACGTCCTCCATCAGATCCCTCGGCGCTTCCAGGACCGCCACCAGAGCCACTCGCGGCCCCGGTCGGCGACGGCCGAGAGCACCAGCGGTTGGAGGTACGGCATCACGCGCGCGCCCACCCGCCGGCGCCGGCGCAGCGCCCGGTACTCGGCGAGGCCGGTGTAGCCGGGCAGGCACTCCGCGGCGAACGCCTCCAACTCCTCGACCGGCACCGCCTCGGTGCGCCCCCGGTCGTAGGCCCGGTAGGCACGCCGCAGCGCGTACCGGGCCAGCCGGGTGCGGGCCGCGAGCGACAGCCCGGCGGCCCCGGGCAGCAGGTCGGCGCACTTGTCGAGCACCGAATCGAAGGCGGCGAGGCGCTGGCGCAGGTCGTCGAGCTGCCCGCCGAAGTCCGTGGTCGACATGTTGTCGCCGTGGACCCGGTAGAAGGCCTGGTCGGCGCCCCGTACGTAGCCCACGTCGGCGTGGGCCGCGAGCCGCATCCACATCTCGATGTCGCCCGCGTGCGGGAGGAGCGGATCGTAGCCGCCGACCTTGCGCTGGAGACTGGTGCGGACGACCACCTCCGGCGAGGTGATGCAGCCCGTACCCTCCCGGAAGCGGCGCTCCAGCCACCACCGCCCGGGGTAGACCACCGATCCCGTGGACCGGGTACGGGCCGCCGGCAGCGGTCCGCCGTGCCGGAACCGCAGCGGCCGGCCGTAGGCGAAGCCGGCCTCGGGATGCGCGTCGAGCAGCGCGGCGGCGCGCACCAGCGCCCCGGGGACCAGCCGGTCGTCCGCCGAGAGCAGGGCGACGTAGTCCCCGTCCGCCCACTCCAGCAGTCCCTCGTTGTAGGTGGCGATGTGGCCCTGGTTCCGCTCGTGGACCCGCACCTCGATCCGCGGGTCGGCGGCCGCGAGGGCGCGCGCGACCGTCGCGGAGTCGTCCGGCGAGGCGTCGTCGATGACAAGGACCCGGACGTCGACACCCTCCTGTTCGTCCAGCACGCTCTTGACGCAATCGGCCAGGAAATGGCCGTACTTGTAGCAGGGGATCACCACGCTGACGGTGCTCACGGGCCGGACACCTCCGTGGAACCGTCCGTCTGCACGGCGGCCGGCGGGTTGGTGGTGAAGATCGGCCCGACCCAGTAGTTCACCGAGCCGAAGGTGCGCGACGGGAAGGCCGTGGCCGGTCCGTACGTGTAGAGGCCGTTGGCCCCGCCGCTGCCGTCGGCCGGGGCGACCAGCGGATAGGAGCGGTGCGCGGCGGTGAAGTACCCGCCGTCCACGGAGTAGTTGCCGTTCGGCGCGTGGTAGGAGGCCACGTAGGAGGTCCCCGCGGTGACGGGCACCGGGGTCGCGAAGGTCAGCTGCTGCCAACCGGACAGGGTTTCGCTGCCGAAGGTCCCGGTGGCCAGCAGGGTGCCGCTCGCGGTCCACAGGCTGCCGGTGTGGGTGCCGGTGTTGTGCGGACCCTTGTAGAAGGCGACCCCGGTGACATAGCCGTTGACCGCGGACTGGAACCGGGTGCCCAGCTCCACCGAGTTGGTGTCCCCGGCCACGGTGGCGGTAGCCGGTACGGCGCTGCCGTTCCACAACGTGCAGGGGCAGTGGACCGCGGGCGGCGCCGCACTGGTGGTGAAGTTCCAGGTGACGGGTGCGGCCATGGCGTTGCCCCACAGGTCGGCGGCCTGGACGGACGCCGTGTAGGTGGCGTTCAGCGCCAACTCGCCGGCCGGGGTGAAGGTGGCGCTGTTCGCGGCGCTCAGCACCTTGGTGCCCGGGACGGTCGCGCCCCCGGCGTCCTTCACCGTGAACACCAGCGTGTCCACGTCGATGCTGCCGTCGAAGGTGGCGTTGACCGCCGCGGTGATCGGCGTGCCCGTCGCCGAGGACTGCGGCGACGTCGAGGTGACGGCGGGCGGCGTCGTGCTCGCCGCGGCGGTGTCCAGGACCGCGTCGACCCAGTAGTTGCTGCCCGAGGAGGCCGTGGCCGGGAACCCTCCCGTACCGCTGTAGCGGTAGACGCCGTTGCCGCCGTCGGTGCCGGTGCGCAGCGCGGTGAGCGGCGCCAGACCGGCGGCGGAGCCGGCGAAGGTGGTGTCGAAGGAGTAGCCGCCGTTCGGGGCGAAGTAGGAGGCGATGTAGGTGGTGTTCGCCTTGACCGGGACCGGGGAGGGGAAGTTCAGCTGCTGCCAGCCGGACGCCGTTTCGTTGGCGAAGGTGCCGGTGGCCAGGCGCTGGCCGGTGCTGCTCCACAGGCTGCCGGTGTGGGTGCCGGTGTTGGCGGGGGACTTGTAGAACCGGACGCCCGTGATGGAGCCGGGCACCGAGGAGCGGATCTTCACCCCGAGCTCGACGGCGCTGCCGTCACCGGCGTTGACCGTGCCCGGCACGGTCGCGGCGGGCCACACGGTGCAGGGGCACTGCTGGGGCCCCACCGTGAGCGGCACCGCGGTGGTGGCGCCGATGTTGACGCTGTCGTCCACCGCGCGCACCTTGATCTGCGCGGCGCCGGGGACGGTCGGGGTCCACTGGAAGCTCCAGGAGTTCAGTCCGGTGGTGGCCTTCCAGGTGGTCCCGCCGTCGGTGGAGACCTCCACCCGGGCCACCACGCCCCCGCCGGTGTCGCTCGCCGTACCCGTGAGGGTCACGGGCCGCAGCGCCGGCACGGTCGCGCCGGCCGCCGGGCTGGTCACGGTGACGCCGGGCCCCACGGCGTCCGTGGAGGCGCTCGCCCGCACCAGGTCGCCCTGGAGGGACCCCGGCTGGACGCCCATGTCGGCGAAGACGTTCACCGTGGCCTGCTGCATGCGCCGGTCGGCGGTGACCACCGCGTCGTCCGGGTCGTGCACGGGCATGTCGGTCAGACCCCAGGACCACTGCACCGTGCCCGCGCCGAAGACCAGGGCGCCCGAGGTCTGGTCCCGGAAGGCGACCAGGCTGTGGGTCGCGGTCCCGTTGCCGTAGGTGTTGCCGTAGTCCTTCAGGAGCTTGCCGTCCTCGATGTCCACCGTCGTCGACGACATCCGGATCTGGCCGGCCGGACGGCTGCCGTTCTCCACGTCGCTGTCCCACTCGTAGCCGAGCGTGCCGGTGGGGAAGGTGGCGGTCTGGGACGGGGTGAGGTCCGCGACCGATGTGTGGCGCCACAGCCGCTGCTTGGCGAAGGAGCCCGGCACGGTGATCGCGTCGGCGCGGTAGCCGTTCACGCTGAACATCGAGCCGGTCAACTGGTTCTGAGGCTGGAAGGGCCGCCCGTTGGTGCCGCCGGCCGGGTCCATGAAGGTGCCCGTCCAGATCCCGCTCGGGTCCGGGACGCCGTTGGGCTGCGGGAAGGCGAGCTTGGTCTCCTTGTAGCAGACCAGCGTCCGGTCGGCGGTGTTCGTGCCGTCGATGCTCGGGGCCAGGCGGGTCTTCCAGAAGATCTCGTTGCCGGCGAAGTAGGTCTGGTTCACCCCGGCCCGGCGCGCGTTCAGGGCGTTCGTGAACTGCTCCTGGGTCCAGTACTCGTCGTGCCCGGACGACAGGAAGACCTTGTGGTTCAGCAGTTGCGCGCCGCGCCGGGTCGTGTCGAGGCCGGACATGTAGCTCACGTCGTAGCCGTTGCGCTCCAGCCACGCGATCATCTGGAACTCGGAGCCGTAGATCCCGTTCTCCCCGCCGATGTCCATCGGCCGGTTGTAGCTGACCTCGTACGCCCGCCCGTCCGGGGCGGGACCGGCGCCGTCGTACATGTCCTGGCCGCCGTAGTTGTTGTACGCCTGCCAGGTCTGATCACTGGTCTGCACGAGGATGTCGGAGTGGCTGGAGTCGTCGCGGACCACGAACGGGTAGGGCATCACGCCGTTGCCGTCCGCCTGGTCGAAGTTGACGATGTACAGACCAGAGACGGCCCCCGCCGGCACGGTCCACGTCGCGGTGACGGGCCAGTTGCCGCAGTCGACCAACCCCGTGGAGGGTTTCGTGACGCAGGCGGCCGGGCTCCCACCCGCAGCCGTGTTCGCCGGGTACGTCTGGGCCGCCTGCGCCGCCGTCGACAGCAGCCGGGCGCCGTCGCCGTCGTAGTGGCCCAACCGGTACACCGAGACGCGGTACGGCGTCGGTGACTGGATCTTGAACTGCACCGTGTCGCCGGCGCGCACGCTCGTCTGGGCGGGGAACCCCTTGATGTCGCCGTACGCGCTCGGCGCGAACCACTCGGGCATCGGGGTGCCCGGCTTGGAGTTCTCGCACACGATCGCGTTGCCGCCGGGACCGCAGGGGTCCGCGACCGCCCCGGCCACCGCCGCCGGCGGCAGGACCATCGCCAGGAGGGTCGCCACCAGCGTGAAGAGCCCGTACCGCGGGGACCTTCTCCGTCTGTTCATCTGTACCTCTTTCCGCGTCAGCGCAGGGCGTCGCTGAGCGTGTCCACGACCCGCTGCTGTTGGGCGGCGGTGATCTGGGGGAAGAGCGGAAGGGACAGCATCCGGTCCGCGGCCCGCTCGGCGTGCGGGAAGGAGCCCCGGCCGTGGCCGAGGTGGGCGAAGGCACGGGTGAGGTGCACCGGGGACGGATAGTGGACGCCCGCGCCCACCCCCTCCGCGTTGAGCTTGCCGACGACGGCGTCGCGGTCGGCCCCGGCGACCCGTACGACGTACAGGTGCCACACGTGGACGTTGCCCGGAGCCGTGACGGGCAGGGTCACGCGCCCGGCGGCCACCAGGTCGGCCAGCAGCGCGTCGTACCGGGCGGCGGCGGCCCGCCGGGCCGCGTTCCCCTCGGCCAGCCGGGCCAGCTTCGCGCGCAGGACCACGGCCTGCAAGCCGTCGAGCCGGCTGTTGAACCCGGCCACGTCGTGGCGGTACTTGGCGACGCCGCCGTGGTTGGCCAGCGCGCGCACCAGGGCCGCCGTCTCACCGTCGTCAGTCACCACGGCGCCCGCGTCGCCGTACGCCCCGAGGTTCTTGCCGGGGTAGAAGCTGGTCGCGGCGATCCCGCCGCTGCCGGGGGAGCGGCCGTCGCGGGTCGCGCCCTGGCTCTGCGCGGCGTCCTCGACGACCGCCACGTGCTCCGGCAGGTGCGCCGCCAGCTCCGCGGTGTCGGCGCACTGCCCGTACAGATGGACCGGGACCACCGCGCGGGTGGCCTTGCCGACCGCCTCCAGCGCGGCCCGCGGGTCCATCAGGAGCGTGTCGGGCAGGCAGTCGACCAGGACCGGCCGGGCGCCGATCCGGGCGATGGCGCCCGCGGTGGCGATGAAGGTGCCGGCGGGCAGCACCACCTCGTCGCCGACGCCGACCCCGCGCGCCCGCAGGGCCAGTTCGAGGGCGTCGGTGCCGTTGGCGACGCCCACGCAGTGCGCGACCCCGGCGAAGTCGGCGTACTCGCGCTCGAACGCCCGCACCTCCTCACCGCCGATGAAGGCGGTGTCGGCCAGCACCCGGTCGAAGCCGTCCCGTAACTCCTGCGCGACCTCGGCGTGCGCCGCCTTCAGGTCGACGAGCGGTATCCGGTTCATGTGACTGGGCTCTCCCTCCGTGTCTGCGGCCGCCGGCCGGTGCGGCCGGTTCCGGTCCCCTCGCTGCCGTCGCGCCCGCACGGCTCGGCCGCCGGGCCGTGAAGTTCGCCCAGCGCGGGTTCCCCCGCCGCGCGCAGGCGTCGGGCGGGGCTCCCCGCCCACACCTCGCCGTCCGGGACGTCGGCGAGGACCGTGCTCCCCATGCCGGTCAGCGACCAGGCGCCGAGCCGGACGTACTCGCGGACCAGCGCGCCCGCGCCCACGTACGCGCCGCGCCCCACCCGCACCCCGCCGCCGAGGCGCACCCCGGAGGCGAGCGTCGCGAAGTCGCCGACCTCGTCGTCGTGGGTGAGGACGGTGTGCGGCATCACCGCCACGTGCGCGCCGACCCGCACGGCGGCGGTCAGCGCGCAGTGCGCGAGGACCACCGTGCCCGGCCCGAGCACCGAGGACGCCGACACCGCCGCCGTGGGATGGACCACCGTCGCGTACCGGTCCGGGGGCAGCCCCAGACGGCGTACCAGACGGGCCCGGACCGCGTAGTCGCGCGGGCTGCCGACGCAGACCACCACCACCGCGCCCGTGAGTTCGCGCGCCCGCGCCGCGGCGCCCAGCACCGGCACCCCGTCGACCTCCCGGCCGTGCAGGGCCGGGTCGTCGTCGAGGTGCCCGGCCAGCCGCCATCGGGGCGCGCGCCCCGCGGCCGCGTCGGCGGCCACCGCGTCGCGTACCGCCTGGGCCGTCTCGCGGGCGAACCCGCCCGCGCCGACGATCACCAGGTCCCGGCCGCCCGGCAGTGGCTCCCCGCCCCCGCCGGTCCCGCTCATCCGCCGGCCCGGGAGCGGAGCACCGCCACCACCCGGTCCTGCTGGTCCTGCGTCATGGTGTGGAACAGCGGCAGGATCAGCGAGTCGCGGCTGATCCGCTCGGTCACCGGCAGCGGGGCCGCGCCGTGCCCCGCGTAGGCGGGCTCCAGGTGCGAGGCCATGATGCCGCGCCGGGCCGAGATCCCGGCCTCGGACAGCGCGGCCAGCAGCTCGTCGCGGCCGATCGGGAAGTCCTCGGCCAGCAGCACCCAGTACGACTGGAAGTTGCCCCGGCCGTAGTCGGGGTCCCGGACCGGGCGCAGGCCCGGCACCGTGCCCAGCAGCCGCGCGTACCGGGCCGCGAGCTCCCGCCGGCGGGCCACGATCGCGTCCAGCCGGCCCAGCTGCACCAGGCCGACCGCCGCCTGGATGTCGGTCATCCGGTAGTTGAAGCCCACCTCCAGGTAGCTCTCGACGATGGGCACGGCGCTCGCGTGCCGCTGCGCGGCGGACACGTTCATCCCGTGCTCGCGCAGCCGGCGCAGCCGCTCCGCCCACCGGGCGTCGTCCGTGGTCAGCATGCCCCCCTCGCCGGTGGTGATCACCTTGCGCGGGTGGAAGGACCAGGCGGCCAGCAGCGCCCCGCGGCCGACGGACTCGCCGCCCACGGTCGCGCCGATCCCGCAGGCGGCGTCCTCCACGAGGGGCAGGTCCCAGTCGGCGCACGCCGCGCGCAGCGCGTGCACGTCGGCGGGCACGCCGCCCTGGTGGACGGCGAGCACCGCCTTCGTACGGGGCGTGCGCACCGCGTCCACGGTGGCCGGGGTCAGATTGCCGGTCGCCTCCTCGACATCCGCGAACACCGGCTCGGCGCCGACGTAGCGCACCGCGTTGGCCGTGGCGATGAAGGACAGGGAGGGGACGACCACCTCGTCGCCCGGGCCGAGGCCGAGGGCGATCAGCGCCAGGTGCAGCGCGGTGGTGCAGGAGCTGACCGCGATGCCGTGCGCGGCGCCGACCCGTTCCGCGAAGGCCCGCTCGAACTCGGCGACCCGGGGCCCCTGGGCCACCCAGCCGGAGAGCACCGCCTCGGCGGCCGCCCGCGCCTCCTCCTCCCCCAGCCACGGCACCATGACGGGGACGCGCTCGGGCGCGGGCGCCACCGGGGCGCTCCGTGCCCGGGACGCGGCCCCCGTCGCGGGTGCGCTCATCGCCGCGCCCCCTTGTTTCCGACGGCGGCGGCGGCGGCTGCCGCCGTTGCGGCGGCGTCGGCGGCACGCTCGGCCCGCCACCAGTCCACCAGGTCCCGCAGGCCGTCGCGCAGGCCGATCTCCGCGGTGAAGCCGAGGCGGGCCGCGGCCGCGGAGGTGTCCGCGAGGCGCCGGGTCACCCCGTTCACGGCGCGGGCCGGCCCGTGCTCCGGCGCGAGGTCCGCGTCCATCGCCTCCAGCAGGCCGAGCGCCAGGTCCAGCAGGCTCGTCTCGGTCCCGCTCGCGACGTTGAACACCTCGTCGGTCAGGTCCGATTCGGCGGCCAGCACATTGGCCCGCGCGATGTCCCGGACGTGGACGAAGTCCATGGTCTGGGTGCCGTCGCCGAGGATCAGCGGCGGCTCGCCCGCGGCGATCCGCTCCATCCAGCGGATCAGCACCTCGGTGTACAGCCCGTGGATGTCCATCCGGGGCCCGTACACGTTGAAGTAGCGCAGGGCGACGTAGTCCAGCCCGTACATGGCGTGGAAGCTGCGCAGCATCCCCTCGTTGAAGGCCTTCGCCGCGCCGTAGAAGGTGTCGTTGCCGTACGGGTGGTGGCGCTCGGTGGTCGGGAAGGACTCGGCCAGCCCGTAGACCGACGCCGAGGACGAGGCGATCACCTTGCCCACACCCGCGGCGGCCGCCGCCTCCAGCACGTTGAACGTGCCGTCCACCATCACCTCGTTCGCCAGCCGCGGCTCCTCCGCGCACTGGGTGATCCGGATGGCGGCGAGGTGGAACACGAGGTCGGAGCCCTCCGTCGCCTTGCGGACCGCGGCGGCGTCGCGGATGTCGCCCTCGACGACCTCCACCACCCCGCTCGCCAGGGCGCGGGCCAGGTTGGCGGTCCGTCCCCGTACGAAGTTGTCGAGCACCACGATCTCGCGTGCCCCGTTGTCCACCAGCTGGTCCACCAGGTGCGAGCCGATGGTGCCCGCTCCGCCGGTGACCAGAATCCTCTTGCCTCGTACGCTGCTCAACGCCCTGCCCCCACTGGATCGGTCATGGTGTGCGGTGTCGTGCGGCCGGTCAACGGCCGGTGCGCAGTCCGACGACCGCGCCGCGGAACTCCAGGCTTCGGGAGGCCGCTTCGAGGATGTCCAGGACCTTCAGACCGGCCCGGCCGTCGGTCAGCGCGGGCCGTCCCGTCGTGATCGCGGCGGCGAACTCCTCGACCATGCCGCGCAGTGCCTCCTTCTCGCCGAGCGCGGGAGCCACCATGTCGCCGGTCCGGTAGGAGACGAGCATGTCGCGGCGCTCGTCGGCGCCTATCTCCTGCGGGGCGGTCAGGTCCACGCCCCGGTCGAACACCGCCACGCGCTGGGTGGGATTGAGGTCGTCCCAGACGAGGGTGCGCTTGGAGCCGCCGACCATGGTGGTGCGCACCTTCGTCGGAGAGAGCCAGTTGACGTGGACGTGTGCGATGGCGCCGGTGTTGAGCTGGAGCGTCAGATAGGCCACGCAGGACTGCCCGGTCCCGATCGGGTCGGCTCCGTGCGCGGCGACGGCGACCGGGTGGACGTGGTCCGGGAGGATGAAGTCGAGGACGGACAGGTCGTGGGGGGCCAGGTCCCACAGGACGTCCACGTCCTTCTGGACCAGCCCCAGATTGATCCGTACCGAGTCGACGAACTGGATGTCGCCGAGTTCACCGTCGCGCACCAGCTCCCGGATGCGGCCCACGGCCGGGGTGTAGCAGTACGTGTGGTCGCACATCAGCGTGAGTCCGCGCTGCTCGGCCTCGGTCACGAGCCGCAGCCCGTCCTCGTACGTGGCGGCGAGGGGCTTCTCCACCAGGACGTGCTTCCCGGCGCGCAGGGCGGCCAGCGCGACGTCCAGGTGCGTACCGGCCGGGGTGGCCACGGCGACGGCGTCGACGGCCGGGTCGGCGAGGACCGCCGCGTAGTCCGAGGTCGCCTGGACCGTGGAGTACCCGCCCAGCACCTGCCGGGCCCGGTCCACGTCCAGGTCGCAGAGCCAGCGCAGCCGGAAGCTGGGGCTGGACTGGAAGTTGCGGACGAGATTGGGGCCCCAGTAGCCCGCGCCGACGACGGCGATGCCTAAGGGTTCCCCGGACCCGCGGCCAGCGGCGCCGGCGTCCTGCGCAGTGTGCTTCACAGCGTTCCCCTTCTTCCGCGCACGCCGGCCGGCGTGTCGACAACTGAGGGCCGGAACGCGTGCCGGGAAGGGAAACGCCGTCGACGGACACGCCGGACGCCCGCGCGCCCACACGTGTCCCGCTCAACGGCGATGGCCCCCCACGACCGATGTGCTGCGTACTCCGCGTACTTCCGCCCCCCGGCCGCACCGCACGCCCCTCGCGCGGTCCGGCCACGGCCAGGCCGCGTGTTTCCCCCAAGCGGCCGGGCCCATGACGCCCTACCGGTTCCGGTTCGTTCCCGGCATCGCCGAAAGCACGCCGAATCCGGTCGGCGACGCTCAATCTAGACCACCGAGCCTGCGCCGGGGGAGAGTTGGGGGAATCGCCCGGGCCCGGTGTCCGACCCCGCATACTGCCCGGGTGACCAGCATCGTGATACCGGCCCACAACGAGGGCCGGGTCATCGGCCGACTGCTCGACGCGCTCCTGGCCGACGTCCCGCACGCGCCCGACGGGACCGGCACCGAGATCGTCGTCGTGTGCAACGGCTGTACGGACGACACGGCCCGGGTGGCCGCCGACCGGGGGGCCCGTGTCCGGGTGGTCGAGATCCCGACCCCCTCCAAGCACACGGCACTTCGGGTCGGCGACGAGCACGCGCGCGGCTTCCCCCGCCTCTACGTGGACGCCGACGTCGTCCTCGGGGCGGCCGACGTGCGCGCCCTGGCCGGCGCGCTCACCGCCGCCCCGGAGCTGCTCGCCGCCGCCCCGGGCCGCGACATCCCGCTGGCCGGCTCCGCGTGGCCGGTGCGGGCGTACTACGGGGTGTGGCAGCGGCTGCCCGCCGTGCGCGAGGGGTTGTTCGGCCGGGGGGTCATCGCGGTCTCCGAGGCCGGGCACGCGCGGATCGCCGCGCTGCCCCCGCTGATGGCCGACGACCTCGTGGCCTCGCTGGCCTTCGCGCCGGGAGAACGGCGCGTGGTCGAGGAGGCCCGCGTCGTCGTCCGGCCGCCGCGCACCTGGTCCGACCTCGTCCGGCGGCGGATCCGCGCGGCGACCTCCTCCGCCGAGGTCGAGCGCTTCCAGGAGCGGCGGGAGCAGGAACGCCGGGGGTCGGAGCAGGAGCGGCGAGGGCGGCAGCCGCGGGAAGGCGTACCGGAACCGGCCGCGCCCTCCGCCCGCACCAGCACCGCGGACCTGCGCGCCGTGCTGCGAACCCGGCCCGGCCTGCTCCCCGGCGTCGTGGTGTTCGTCGTGACGGCCCTCGCCGCCCGCCGGGGGGCGCGCAAGGCCGTCCGGGCCGGGGACTTCTCCACCTGGCTGCGGGACGAGAGCAGCCGGCGGGACTGAGCGCCGGGCGGCAGCGATTCCCGCCGTACGCACCACCGTTGGCCCGTACGCCGACTATGTTCTCACCCGTACGTTCGAGTGGGACCTCGCAGACCGCCGGCACCGGGAGCGCCTGAGCATGTACCTCGCGGACCGCTCCGCCCCCGGCGGAGCGAAGACCGCCCCGGACCGGGCGCCCGGACGCGCCCGCGCGGTCGCCCCCGCCGTCCTCGCCCTGGGCGCGGTCAGCCTGATCACCGACGTCTCCTCCGAGATGGTCACCGCCGTCCTGCCCCTTTACCTGATCGCCGGGCTGGGCCTGAGCCCGCTCGGCTTCGGGGCCCTCGACGGCCTGTACAACGGGGTCAGCGCCCTGGTGCAGCTGACCGGCGGCCACCTGGCCGACCGGGTCCGCAACCACAAGCTGATCGCCGGCCTCGGCTACGGCCTGTCCGCCCTGTGCAAGCCGCTGCTGCTGTTCGCCCACAGCCTGGGGCCGGTGAGCGTGGTCCTCGCGCTGGAACGCACCGGCAAGGGCCTGCGCACCGCCCCGCGTGACGCGCTGATCTCCCTGTCCGCACCCCCGGAGTCACAGGGCCGCGCCTTCGGCGTGCACCGGGCCATGGACACCACCGGCGCGCTGCTCGGGCCGCTTGCCGCCTTCCTGATCCTGAGCGTGGCGGCCGACGGCTACGACGCCGTCTTCGGTGTGAGCGCGTGCGTGGCGGTGCTCGGTGTCGTGGTGCTCGTGCTGTTCGTGCCGGGCTCCCCGCCGTCCGGCGCTTTCGACCCGTCCGGCCCGTCCGACCCGTCCGACCCGTCCGACCCGTCCGGCCCGTCCGTGCCCGGCCCCGCGCGGCGCCGCCCGGGGGCACGGGGCGGCGGCGGGTGCGCTGGTCGCGGACGGGGGCCCGGCGCGCGCGAGGCCCTGGCCCTGCTGCGGCTGCCCCGGCTGCGCGCGCTGGCGGCCTGCGCCGCCCTGCTGGGCCTCACCACCGTCAGCGACGCCTTCGTCTACCTGCTGCTCCAGGACCGGGCCGGCGTCGGCGAGCGGTGGTTCGCGCTCCTGCCGCTGGGCACCGCCGCCGTGTTCCTGCTGCTGGCCGTCCCCGCCGGGGCCCTGGCCGACCGCATCGGGCGGCGCACGGTGTTCCTCACCGGACACGCCCTCCTGCTGGCCGGGTACGGGCTGCTGCTGTGGTCCCCCGACTGGCCGGCCCTGCCCTACCTCGTCCTCGCCCTGCACGGCATGTTCTACGCCGCCACCGACGGCGTGCTGCCGGCCGCGGTCGCCGCCACCGTCCCCGGCCACCTGCGGGCCACCGGCCTGGCCGTGGTCGGCACCGGCCAGGCACTGGCCCGGTTCGGTTGCTCCCTGGCCTTCGGCGCGGCCTGGACCCTGTGGGGCGCGGGCCCGGCCCTCGCGGCGGCGGCGGGCGGCCTGCTCTGCTGCGCGGTCGTGGCCGGCTTCGCCCTGCGCCCGGCGCCCCCGACCCCAGCCCCCGACCCGCCCGCGGACCGTAGCGCCGCGGACCGACGCCCGTGAGGAACCCGATGACCCCATCGCGCCGCCTGCTCGTATTCGCCGCGGCGGTACTGCTCCTCGCGGCCCTGGGGACCGTCCTCGTACTGCGCGCCGCCTCCCGCGCCGAGCAGCCGCGCGCCGGCGCCCCGGTGATCGTCCCGGGCCCGGTCACCCTGGCCCGGCCGGACACGCTGGCCTTCCTCAACGGCGGCCGCGGCCCCGGGCGGGGCGCCCTCGTGACGGTCCCGGTCCAGGAGCCGCAGGCCGGGCGCGCCGCCTCCGCGCTCGACTGCCGGCGCTTCCACGCGGCGGCCGGAACCGGGGTGTGCCTGCGCTCCGCGCCGGGCGCGCTCGCCCAGGACAACACGGCCGTCGTCGTCGACGCCGACCTGCGCACCCGGCGCAGCTTCCCGCTGGCGGGGACGCCCAGCCGGGCCCGGGTCTCGCCCAGTGGCCGGTTCGCCGCCTGGACCGTCTTCGTCTCCGGAGAGTCCTACGGCGCCGCGTTCTTCTCCACCCGCACCGCGATCGTGGACACCCGTACCTGGGCGCTCGAACCGGACCTGGAGAAGTTCAGCGTCCTGCTGGACGGCCGGTCGTACAGCTCGCCCGACGTGAACTTCTGGGGCGTCACCTTCGCCCGGGACGACGACACCTTCTACGCCACGCTCGCCACCGCCGGCCAGACCCACCTGGTCAAGGGCTCGGTCTCCGGGCGGACCGTCACCACCCTGGCGAAGAACGTCGAGTGTCCGTCGTTGTCCCCGGACGAGACCCGGGTCGCGTACAAGAAGCGGGTCCGGCCCGGCGCGTCGCTGTGGCGCGAGCACGTCCTGGACCTGGCGACGCTGCGCGAGCACCCGCTGGCCGAGAAGCGCAGCGTGGACGACCAGGCCGCCTGGCTCGACGACCGCACCCTCGCCTACGCCCTGCCGGCCGAGGACGCCGCGGACGGCACGGACCTGTGGACCGTCCCCGCCGACGGCACCGGCGCTCCGCGCCTGCTGGTCCGCGACGCGTCCTCCCCGGCCCGGCTCGGCTGACGGCCGGCCCCGCCGTCCGAGGGCCGACGTACTCTTGATCGAACGACCGGCTCGCCGGACTCGTCCCACGGCGTCGAAGGGAACACCCCATGCACGGGGGCAGTTTGTTAGCCATCAGCGACCTGCACATCGGCTACCGGGAGAACCGCGAGTTCACCGAGGCGCTGCGGCCCCGGTCGGACGAGGACTGGCTCATCGTCGCCGGCGACATCACCGAGAACTACGCCGACTTCGAGTGGGCGGTCCAACACCTCGCCGGACGCTTCGCCAAGGTCGTCT
The DNA here is from genome assembly GCF_053606025.1 of Streptomyces sp. NPDC055254. NCBI lineage: Bacteria > Bacillati > Actinomycetota > Actinomycetes > Kitasatosporales > Streptomycetaceae > Streptomyces > Streptomyces sp. NPDC055254. Next base: position 75,289 of record NZ_JBSGQV010000003.1, read on the forward strand.
GGGCACCGGGCAACCACGAGTTGTGGACGCACCCCTCCGACCCGGTCGACCTGCGCGGCGCGGCCCGGTACGAGCGCCTGGTGCGGCTGTGCCAGGAGCACGGCGTGGCCACCCCGGAGTGCCCTTACCCGGTGTGGCAGGGGCAGGGCGGACCGGTCACGGTCGCCCCGCTGTTCCTGCTGTACGACTACTCCTTCATGGCGCCGGGAGCCACCACGGTCGAGGAGTCGCTGCGCATCGCCTACGACGCCGGCGTGGTGTGCAGCGACGAGATGCTCCTGCACCCCGATCCCTACCCGGACCGGGCGGCCTGGTGCCACGCCCGGGTGGAGCTGACCCGGGCCCGCCTCCGGGCCGTTGCGGCCGACCGGCGGACCGTACTGGTCAACCACTTCCCGCTGCTGCGCGAGCACACCCGCATCCTGCGCTACCCCGAGTTCGCGCAGTGGTGCGGCACCGAGCTGACGGCCGACTGGCACCGGGAGTTCCGGGCCGCCGCGGTGGTCTACGGGCACCTGCACATCCCCCGGGTGACCTGGCACGACGGGGTGCGCTTCGTGGAGGCCTCGGTCGGCTACCCCCGGGAGTGGCGCGGCAGGCCCACCCGGCCGGGCCTGCGGCAGATCCTGCCCGTGCCCGACGCGGAGGAGGGGCCCCGGTGATAGCGGAGCTGGTGCCGGCCGCGGTGGCCACCGCGTGGCGCCCCGACGACTGCGAGCCGGTGTCCCTGTTCCCCGAGGAGGCCGCCGCCGTCGCGAACGCGGTCGACAAGCGGCGCCGGGAGTTCTCCACCGTGCGGCTGTGCGCGCGACTGGCGCTGAGCCGGCTCGGGGCACCGCAGGCGCCCCTGGTCCCGGGGCACCGCGGAGCGCCGAGCTGGCCGGAAGGGGTCGCCGGGAGCATGACCCACTGCGAGGGGTACCGGGCGGCGGCGCTGGCCAGGACGGCCGACGTGTGGTCGCTCGGCATCGACGCCGAGCCGGCGGGACCGCTGCCGGAGGGCGTCCTCGACGCGGTGTCGCTGCCCGGGGAACGCCGCCACCTGGCCGCTCTCGCCGCCCGTGAACCGGGGGTGCCCTGGGACCGGTTGCTGTTCAGTGCCAAGGAGAGCGTCTTCAAGACCTGGTACCCGTTGGCCCGGCGCGAACTGGGCTTCGACGAGGCGGAACTGCACTTCGTACCCGACGGTCCGGGCCGGGCGGGGACGTTCACCGCGCGGCTGCTGGTCCCGGGGCCGGTCGTCGGGGGGAGCCGGCTGGAGCGCCTCGCCGGCAGGTGGGCGGCGCGCGACGGGTTGGTGCTCACCGCGATCGTCCTACTGCGGCACGGGAGTTGAGCGCGGCCCGGGGACGACCCGGACCGTACTTCGGTTGGCCCGAATCAAGCCATATAGCGTTTCGGCCACGTCGAAAACTTGACTGAGGACTTGGCTCATGTGTCACTGGTGAGCGTGGTATTCGCGATCATGGTCGTGTGCCGGCCCGGACGCGGGAGGCATCCGGGGGCACCGGCGTCGGTGGACCACCTTCGGCTTCGGAATGATCGCTTGCAAGGCCTTTAGTGATCTTGTAATGGGGGAAGCGATGCGGTTTCGGATGCTGGGTCCGCTGGAGGTCGTCGACGGCGACCGGTCGGTGGGGCTGGGAGGAACGAGGCAGCGCGCGACCCTCGGATTCCTGCTGCTCCACGCCAACCGCGTGGTGGCCAGCAGCCAGTTGATCGAAGCGCTCTGGCCGGCGGGGAGGGCGCCGCAGTCGGCGCGGAAAATCCTCCAGAACTCGGTGTGGCGCCTGCGCAGGGCCCTGAACCTGAGCGAGAGCGCCACGGGGTCGGTGGCGCTCCTGAGCCAGGCCCCCGGGTACATGCTGCGGGTGGACCCCGACCGGACCGATCTCCACCATTTCAAACGCATGGTGGAACAGGGGCGCGCGAAACTGGCCGCCGGATTCCCGGAGGCGGCCACCCTTCCCCTGCACGACGCGCTCAGTCTGTGGCGCGGTCCGGTATTGGCGGACCTGGTCGAGGCGGGAATCGACTGGCCCGAGCTGATATCCGTCCAGAATGCGCGACTGGACGCCTTGGAGGACTATTTCGAGGCGGAATTGGCGTGCGGACACCACCACCGGGTGCTCGTGGAACTGGAAAGGACCGTGACCACCGAGCCGCTGCGGGAGCGGCTGCTGGGTCAGCTCATGCTCGCGCTCTACCGCTCCGGCCGGCAGACGGACGCGCTGGAGGTCTACTACGGCGCGCGGACGGTGATGGTGGAACGGCTCGGCCTCGAACCGGGTCACCAGCTGCAGGCCCTGCAGCACGCGATCCTGATGCACGATCCCGAGCTCGTCCCGGACGGCATGCGCCGGCAACTGGAGCAGCGCATGACGGGCACCCCCGCCGCGGCGCCGGAGCCCGCTCCGCCGCCCGCCACCGCCGCCCCGGCCCCGGCCCCGGACCCCATATCGGTACCCCCGTCCACACCCGCGCCCGCCGGGTCGCGAGCGGCCGAGGGGAAGCGCCCGGACGGATCGACGGGCGAGGCGCCGCCGACGCCGCCCCGGACCCTGGTCGCGGAGCGCAAGGAGGTCAGCGTCCTCATCGTCCGCGTCCAAGTCGCGCAGGAACCGCACGCGTTCGACGCCGAGGAGATCGACGCGCTGGTCGAGCGGGCGGCGGTGACCGTCCGCGAGGAGGTCGAGTGCCTGGGCGGCACGGTCGTGGCGGCGATCGGCTCGATCCGGCTCGTGCTGTTCGGTGTGCCCCGCGCGGGGCAGGACGACGCGGAGCGGGCCGTCCACGCGGCCCTCACCGTCCGCGACAGGCTGGCAGCGCCGACGGGACCGGGCGACACGGCCCCGGCGTCGAGCGGGGAAGTCAGCGTCCAGGTCGCGGTCGCCACGGGAGAGGCCCTCGTCCGGTACCAGCCCGACGCCGGCGGCATCCCGCCGTCGGTCAACGGAGCGCTGCTCGACGAATGCCACGCCCTGCTGTCCCGCACGCCCGCCGGTGAGGTCCACGTCTGCGACAACACCCGCCGGCTGACCGAGTTCGCGTTCACCCACCACCGCGACGCCCCCTCCGCCGGATGGCGGGTCGGGGGGTTCCGCCAGGAGTACGTGGCGCTGCACGCCGTCCCGGTCATCGACCGCGAGTACGACCTGGACGTGCTGCGGGGCCTGCTGCGGCGCACCCGGTACCTGTCGGCGCCGCACCTGGTCACCGTGCTCGGGGAACCGGGCGTCGGCAAGACCCGCTTCGTCATGGAGTTCGAGCGCCGGGTCGCTGCCGACCCGGAAGCGGTCCGCTTCCTGGTGTCGCGCGTACGGCCCGCCGGCGACCGGCACCCGCTGGAGGCCCTGCACGACCTGCTGCTGTCCTGCTGCGGGGTCCAGCCGGCCGACCGGCCGCAGACGCGCACGGCCAAACTGGCCGCCACCGCGCACCGCCTGTTCGCGTCCGAGGAGGACCGCGGGTGGCTGCTGTCGTGCCTGGGCCCGCTCGCCGATCCGGACTCCGCCCCGGCGGCCACGGGCGATGTGCTGGCGGCGGCACGGCAGTTGCTGGCGGAGACGGCGGCGCGGGGCCCGCTGGTCGTGGTCTTCGAGGACCTGCACTGGGCGGACGAGACGCTGACGGACTTCGTCGAGGACCTCACGAGGTCGGTGGGACCGCTGCCGCTGTTCGTGATCACCACCGCGCGGCCCGAGCTGCTCAAGCGGCGACTGGAGTGGGGCGCCGGCAACCGGCACGCCCTCACCCTCACCCTTGAGCCGATCTCCGACGCCGCCGTCGACCGGCTGCTCGAATTCCTGACGTCCACGACGGACAGCGTGCTGAAGAACTCCGCCGGCGGCCTGCTGCGGGCCATGGTCGACGGCGCCGGTGCGCAGCCGGCGGTCCGGCGCGGCCAGTTGCGCAGGATCCTGGCCTCCGGATCGGCCTCCCTGCGGGACGAGAGGTGCTCCGGCGTCAACGGCGGCTAGCGCTGTGACCGGCAAGCCACGGCACTGGGAACGTCCTCCCGCAGCGCTGCGCCGGACCTCCTCATCTCGGTGTCATCGGGTCACGCGGATCGGCAGCACCCGCGGCGAGACGATCTGCCACGGGTTCTCGTACTCCGTCGTGCCGTCCGGGTCCACCCGGATGTCCCGGTAGCGGTCCATCATGATGTTCAGGGCGATCCTGGCCTCCATCCGGGCCAGCGGCGCGCCGAGGCAGAAGTGGATGCCGTGCCCGAAGACCAACTGGCCCTGGTTGTTGCGGTGGATGTCGAACCGGTCGGGATCGGGGAAGCGGGCCGCGTCGCGGTTGCCGGCTCCGATCCACGGGGTCACGAGCTCCCCGGCCTTCACGGCGTGGCCGCCGATCTCGGTGTCGGTCGTGGTGATCCGCGCCAGGCGGGGGAACGGCGGGCGCAGGCGCAGGATCTCCTCGATGGCGCCGGGCAGCAGGTCGCGGTCGGCGCGCACCGCGGCGCCGATCTCCGGGTGCTCCTCGAAGAGCAGCACGGCGTTGCCGATGAGCGCCAGAGTGGTGGCGTGGCCGGCGAACATCGTCAGGCCGATGACGCCCACGATCTCGCCGTCGGCCAGCGGCTTCCCGTCGATCTCGGCCTGGGCGAGCCGGGTGATCACGTCATCGGCCGGCTCCAGGCGCCGGCGCCGTACGTGCTCCAGGAAGTACGCGTTCATCTCGCGCACGGCCGGGACGACTTCGCTCTCCATGAGGTCCGGCGGAACGGTGGCGGCGTCCACGGTGCCCAGGGCCTCGCCCCACACCTTGAACAGCGGCTCGTCCTCGATGGGCAGCCCGAGCATGTCCGCGATCACCGTGATCGGCAGGGGGTAGGCGAGCGTGTCGATCAGGTCGAAGGCGTCCGCGTCGCCGGCGGAGTCGAGCAGCGTGTTGGTGATCTTCTCGATCCGCGGCGCCAGCCCGGCCACGGCCCGCGCGGTGAACACGGAGCTGATCACGGAGCGCAGCTGCCGGTGGCGGGGCGGGTCCGTCGTGACCAGGTTGCCCATGTCGAAGAAGTCGAGGTCGGGCTGCGGAGGGTTGAAGGCCCCGGCGGTGTCGGAGGAGAAGGTGGTCGTGTCCGCCATGATCCGCGCGATGTCGGCGTAGCCGAAGACCTGCCAGCCCTGTTCTTCGTCCCGGTACACCGGCTGGGTGTCGAGCTTGGTACGGAACCAGGCGAACAGCGACTCCGCCGGATCCTTTGCGAGGGTGTCCGAAGTAATGGTCATCTTCCCGAGCCTATAGTCGGCGGACGTGTGCGTCCGGAGCGTTGGATGGGCAATTCCGAGGCAATTCCGCGGCAATTCAGAAGCGCTTCCGCAGGGATTCCCAGGCCGTTCCGGAGGGGTGCGGCCTTGATACCGGCAGCGGACCGCGGTCCGCTGCCGGTGTTCTCAAAGAGCTTCGGACGACCGCCCGGAGACCGGCGGAAGAGCGCCGGTCAGAGGGACCGGAGCGAGCGGTAGTTCCGGTGGTTCGCCCGGGGGACCGACAGGCCGGCCGCACTCGCCGCGACGGCCGGCGCGGGGGTGTTCAGGGTGGGGGATCCGGCGACGCGCAGACCGGACTCGATGGCCCCGTCCATGTAGCCGCTCCAGCCGTCGGCGATGTCACCGCCGGCGAACTTGACCCGGCCGAACGGGCGGTTGATGTCGCGGTGCAGGCGCGTGAGCTGGAACGGCTGGCGGAATACGCCGACGCCCAACGCGAACTCGTCGGTGTGCCAGTCGGTGGCGGTGTAGTCCACCAGCTCGGCGTCCGGGATGATCTGCTTCACGGCGGCCTCGACCTGCGCCCGGTTGTTGACGTCGAAGGTGTCCTTCACGCTGAAGGCCACGGTGTGCTGGCCCTCGTTGAGCCGGCCCATGATGCAGATCGGGTAGCCCTCGGGGGCCTCCGCGATGAAGCGGTCGGCCGGCCGGCGCAGGTTGAGCCAGAGCTTCTTCTCGTGCGGCACGCCGAAGCCCTGGCCGGTTGCCAGCCGGTGGGACTCGGGCAGCGGCGGGTCGAACTGGATCGTCTTCCACACGTTCACCGGCACGGCCATGATGACCTCGCCGGCCTGGTACTCCGCCCCGCTCCGGGTGGTGACGCGGACCCGGCCGCGGTTCTGGACCACGGACGCGACCGGCGAGTTGAGCTTCAGGGTCGGCGCGGCGTCATTGAGGATGGCCCCGACCAGGGAGATCGTGCCCGTCTGGGGGCGGTAGGTGTTCAGGCCGTGGAACTCCTCGAAGGTCCCGCCCGCGAGGGCCCACCACTGGGCGAGGTGGCTGAACGCCCCGCGCCGGCTGGACCCGCCGAACAGCGAGGTGGTGCTCGTGAGGCGGATCTCGTCCTCGGGCGCGTAGTTCAGCTGGTCGAGCCGGTCGCGCAGGGAGTACTGGTCCATCTGGCGGACCAGGGCCTCCTGGTGGAACGGCTCGTAGGGCCGGTCGAAGGCCTGTGTCGCACCGTCGAAGAACGGGGTGAACAGCTGCCCCTGGCGCTCGTAGGCCTCGGTCGGGTCGTACTCCTGGAACCCGGTCAGGGTCGGCAGGATGGTGCGCTCGACGCCGGTGTCGGCGATGATCGGGATCCGGTAGCGGTTCAGTTCCCGCCAGACGTGGGGCTGGCGGCGGTCGACCCAGGTGCCGCCGCGCTCGATCTGCTGACCCTGGAAGGTGTCCGTCCAGGTGCGTCCGCCGATGCGGTTGCGCGCCTCCAGCAGGAGGACCCGCTTGCCCTGCGCCCGCAGCTCGCGGGCGGCGGTGACACCGGCCAGGCCGGCGCCGACGACGATGACGTCGTACTCGCGGCGTGTCTCGGCGGCCGCGGGGCCCGCGACGGCCAGGCCCGCGGCGGCGGCGAGCGTGGCGGTTCCCGCCGCCTTCAGGAGCGTGCGACGCGGTAGGTGCGTCGCGGTCCCGTTCGTTCCGGAAGCCGCGTTCGCGGTCGCTGATATCGGGCCGCGATCGATCGTACTTCTCACGATTCTCCTTGGTGTGTCGCCGGCGCGAAATGCCGCGCACTTCCTTGGCCCGACGGAATGTCGAGAGACCAATGACTTTCACCGCGTCCGACCGTGGGTCGCGGTGCGGTCCGGAAAGCGCGGCCTCAACGTAGCCGAGCAACGGCGATTTCCAGTCACACCCGGGTAATTCCAGTCCCTGCGGGTCATCGGACCGGTAATCGCGCCGCGTGAGAGGTGGGGAGGGAGCAGTGAGATGTTTGTTCCGGCAGCCGGGGCAGAACGACGCCGCGCCGCTCCGGGGCCGGTACGGAGGCCTCGGAACGGCGCGGCGGACGCACCCGCGGGGTACGGCCGGAAGCCGTACCCCGCGGTGGACGGGCGGTGAGAGCCGGTCAGGTCACGCGTTGGGCTTGCGGAACTGCTCGATCAGAGCGGCGTAGCTGCTGCCGGCGTGGCCGTCGGCCACCGCGCGGTCGGTCAGGGCCTTGAAGAAGCGCGGCAGCTCGGAGTTGATGCCGAGCGTCTCGCTCTCCTCGGCGAGGTGCTCCAGCGCCTCCTGGTGGACCGTGATGGTGGCGTCGTCGGCCGGGTACTCGCCCGCGTCGATCTGGGGGGCGTAGGCGGTGACGTACTCGGTGACCACGTTGATCATCGTGTTGGCCAGCGGGGCGAAGGTCGTGGCCTTCACCTTCGCGGTGCCGAGCAGGGCGGCGCCCTGCAGGAAGCCGTTCAGGATGCCCCACATGATGCCGAGCAGCGACATGTCGTAGAGCGCGGACAGGCCGTGGTCGGCGTCGAGGTACGTGGTGCCCGCGGCGCCGAGGCTGCCCAGGGTGGCCTGGTGGGCCTCGAAGGCCTCCTTCGGGCCGCTGTAGAGCAGAACGGCGGCGTCGGTGGCGATGTCCGGCGGGATGGCCATGATCGCGCCGTCGAGGTAGACGACCTCGTGCTGCGCCGCCCACGCGGCGGTCTCGCGGGCCTGGGTGGAGGTGCCGGTCGTCAGGTTGACCAGGACCTTGCCCTTGAGGGCCCCGGCCAGCGGGTCGAGCAGTCCGCGCACGGCGGTGTAGTCCGAGACGCAGACGACGACCAGCGGGCTCGCCGCGATGGCGTCCTCGACCGAGCCGGCGAGGGTGGCGCCCTGGGCGACGACCGGCTCGGCCTTGGCGGCCGTGCGATTCCACACGGTGGTGGGGTGACCGTCCTTGGTGAAAGCAGAAGCCAGGGCCTGGCCCATCAGTCCGAGACCGATGACCGTCACCGGCGCCTGGGCCGCATTGGTGTTCGTCACTACGTACTCCCGTTCAGTTCACTGTGAAATCTGGCGTCGCGGCGATGGCCGATCTGCTTACCGGCACGATCGCATCGACCGAATGGGCGTCGACAGTGGCAGCAGTGCCCCATGTCGAAAAATTCCTGCCATAGACTCGCGCCATGAGTCCTGGGTCTGTCGCGATAGCGATCATCAACGACACGGATATGCAGGTGTGCGAGGTCTACGAGACGGCCATCGCCTACGCGGTGTTCGGCCATCCCCAGCCGGATCTGGTCGACCCCTGGTACGACCTGTTGCTGTGTTCCGTTTCCGGGTCCCCCGCAGGTGGAGCGCGGGGATTCTCCGTACGCGCCGAGCACGGCCTGGACGAACTCGTCACGGCGGACACCGTGATCGTCCCTTCCGTTCCCGACCCGGTCGTCTCCCGCGGCGAGGCGCTCCCCGCCGCGTTCGTCGACGCCCTGCGCCAGGCGGCCCGCAACGGCGCGCGCATGGTGTCCCTGTGCACAGGGGCCTTCGCGCTCGCCGAAGCCGGCCTCCTCGACGGCCGCCGCGCCACCGCGCACTGGACGAACACGGCGGACCTGGCGAAGCGTTACCCCCGGGTGGAGGTCGACGACTCGGTGCTGTACATCGACGAGGGCGATGTCCTCACCAGCGCCGGCATGTCCGCCGGGATGGATCTGTGCCTGCACCTCGTACGACGTGATCTGGGTGCCCACGTGGCCAACCAACTGGCCCGCAGGATGGTGGTGTCCGGCCACCGGCCCGGCGGCCAGTCCCAGTTCGTCGACCTGTCCGTCCCCGTCACCGATGACGACGGGCTCGGACCCGTGCTGGACTGGGCCGCCCAGCACCTCGACGAGCCGCTGACGGTCGACCGGATGGCGAGGTACGCGGGGCTGAGCACGCGGACCTTCTTCCGCCGGCTGCAGGCCGTCACCGGCATGACCCCGCTGAAGTGGTTGCTCCACCAGCGCCTGGTCCGGGCCCAGTCCCTGCTGGAGACCACCGACCTGCCGATCGAGCGGATCAGCGAGCACAGCGGTCTGGGTACGGCGGCCAACCTGCGCCGCCACTTCACCCTGCACGTGGGCGTCACACCCACCGATTACCGGCAGGCCTTCGGAGCGGCCGCCCCGGCGCGGCGCCGGAGCGGCTGACACGGTCCTCAGCCCTCGGCGCCGTAGGGACCGCTGGCGCCGTAGGGGTTGTCGATGACGTAGCGCCAGTTGCCGTCCTCGCCGCGGTGCAGGACGTCGATGGCGGTGCCCTCCAGGTGCTCGGGCTCGCCGTCCGGGGACGTGGTCTCCATGGACCACTCCACGACCAGCATCGCGGTGTCGCCGTTGACGATCGACTGGAGGACCGTCGCCTCGACCGTCGGACCGTACGACATGAAGTCCTTGACCTTGTCGCGCCGGGCCTGACCGGACAGCGGCACGCCCGGGTCCCACACGCCGACGGCGTCCTCGGTGTACATGGCGTTGACCGCGTCCACGTCGCCGGAGTTGAAGGCCTCGCCGAACAGTTCCTGGTGCTTTTCGATGTCGCCGGCCAGATAGCGGGCGTTGGTTTCGCTGGCCATGGTGAGCGCTCCGTTTCGTCGTCCGTCGTTGGGCATCGGGCCGTATGTCGATACGTCCCACGGTACTGACCGTCCGTCACCGGACGGCAATCCCGGAGTAATAGCAGCCGGTCAGCGTGGTAGATCCGGCGGTTACCGGGCTGAGATCGGTGTCGGACTCCCCTTCGGGAAACCGGTCGGAATTCAGCCGGAGCCCGGCTCCGCTTCTGGCCATTCGGTCTCGGCCACGTCCAGCGTCCGCGCGGACAGGAACACGAAGCGGTCGACGCCCGCGCCGGTGGCGAGCCGGGTGAAGTCCGCCAGCAACTGGGCCGCGTCCGCACCCTGTTCGTCCACCACGTAGACGGCTTCCACGCCCTCGACGGCGGGCGCCCAGGTCTCCCTGTCGTGCCAGTCGAAGTGCTGGGCGCCGGACCGGGAGGCGATCCGCGGCGTCCGGCCGCGCTCGGCGAGCCGGCGCGCCACGCGGCGTCCGGTCTTGCCCGTGCCTCCCAGCACCAGCACGGGTGCTCCGCTCACAGCGACCCGTCCTGCGCGGCCGGAGCCGCTGCCGGGACCGGAGCCGACGCCGCCAGCACGGCCGCCTGGACCTCCGGAGCCGCGAGCGCGGACGGCGGGTCGACCAGGAAGACCACCCGGGCGTAGGCGGTCAGCAGCGAGTGGTCCCGCGTCGCCGCCTGCAGCAGGCTGTCGATGTACGCCTGCTCCTCCAGCAGTTCCTCGGTGCGCTCGCCCTCGACGCCGGGGAAGGCGAGGTCCGCGCCGGTGGTCATGGACCACACGTTGTCCACGGCCCGCTCCGCGAGATCCGTGAAGTACGCCCCGGCGCTCGGCGCACCGGGCCGGGACACGTGGTCGCGCAGCACGGTCGCCCCCAGCGCGGCGACGGTCATGCCCTGCCCGTAGACCGGGTTGAAGCTGCACACCGCGTCGCCGAGGACGAGCAGCCCGGCGGGGAAGGAGGCCATCCGCTCGTAGCGGCGGCGCAGGTTGGCCGGGAAGCGGTACGCGATCGGGTCGGCCAGCGGCTCGTGCTCCCGCACCGTGTCGTAGATGTCCGGCGCGGACAGCGACTTGAGGAAGTCCAGGAACCCCTCGGAGTCGTTGGGCGGGTACGCGCCGAGGATGCCGTACGCCGTCACCACGGCGCGGTCCCCCTCGATCTTGGCGCAGATGGCGCCGCGCGGTGTGGTCGGCGAGGCCACCACGTCGATGGAGATCTCGTCCACCATCTGGTCGGGCGACAGCCGGAAGTACTGCGTGGCGTAGCCCACGCTGATCTTCTGCTGGTCCTCCCCGACCTCGGGGTAGCCGAGCTCCTTGAGCCACGCCGGGGTGCGCGAGCGCCGCCCCGTCGCGTCCACGACCAGGTCCGCCGCGAGCGTGCGCTCGGCGCCGTCGTGCGCCACGGTCACTCCGGTGACCGCGGCGTTGTCGTCCGAGGTCAGCAGGCCGGCTATGTCGTGCCGGTCCAGGAACGTCACGTTCCGGACCGCGCGCACCCGGCGCCGTACGGCCTGCTCCAGGTGCGGTCGGCTCATCGACAGCAGCAGCATGTCCGAATGGGGCTTCGGCATGAGCTGCCCGTCCATCAGCCAGCGGACGTTGCCGGTGACGTCGCCCGCCACGGCTCCGGTGGCGACCAGCTCGTCGGTGATGCCGGGGAGCAGCTCCTCGATGATGTGCCGGCCCCGCGCCAGCAGGGCGTGCACGTGCTGCCCCTGCGGGACGCCCCGCCGCGGGCAGTCGTGCGCGCCCGAGCAGTCGTGGTCCCCGAGGTCGTCGCGGTCCACCACCACCACGTCGGTGTAGGAGTCCGCGAGGACACGGGCCGCCAGCAGCCCGGCCATGCTCGCCCCCAGCACGATCGCGCGGTTTCGATCAGCATTCGCCACGGTAGTCGTCTCTCCTTGTGTCGATCGGGCCGACTGACGCGGCCCTGTGCGGCTCATCCGCCGGTCTTCGGGAAGTAGCCGCCCGTTACGAAGAAATCCACGTAGTTCTCGAACAGCTCGCGGTCGATCTGCGGGCAGGTGATGCCGGTGCCGGCCAGCGCGAGCTCGGTCTCCGTCACGTCCATCGGCGGATAGGTCGCCCGGCCGTCGCCGGCCATGATGGCCTCGAAGGCGTCGAGCAGCGGGGTGAGCGCGTTGTCGCGGTCGGCCCGCACCAGCTCCCGCCACGCGTCCCACGGGAGCTCGGGCAGCTCGTACCCGTACGCCCTCAGGTGGCCGACGAAGTCGGCGAAGGCCTGGGTCTGCTCGTTGTAGAGGTGGAAGGTGCGGTTCGCGGTCTCCTCCCTCGACGAGAGGTTCACGATCGCCCCGCTGACGTAGTCCACCGGGACCATGTGGAACACCCCGGCGAGCCGGTCCGGCACGGCGCCGGCCTGGAGCAGGCCCTTGAGGCTCAGCCAGACGAAGTCCCGCGTCTGGCAGGCGCCCGTCCCGCGGTCGCCGCAGACCACGTCGACGCGGTACATCGAGACGGGGATGCCCCGCTCCCGGGCGAGTTCGATGGTCTGCTCGGCCACCCACTTGCTCTGCAGGTAGCCGTTCCACAGGGAGGCGGCCGGCCCCGTCGGCTCGTTCGCCTTGACCGGTACGGGCTCCCCGTCGCCGGCGGGTTCGGGGAAGACACCGGTCGTCGACACGTAGTGCACCGGAACGGTCCGGTGCCGGGCCGCCAGCCGCAGCACCTCCCGCGTACCGCCCACGTTGGCCTGCCGCAGCTCGGTGTACGGGCGCAGCCAGCTCACCGTCGCACCGGCGTGGTAGACCACGTCGACCCGGCGGGCCAGATCGTCGAACCGCTCCTCGGCCAGCCCCAGCAGCGGCGCGGCGAGGTCGCCGACGACCACCGAGACCCGGTCCAGGTCGACCTCGTCGATGACCCGGTACCAGGCGAGGTTCTCCCGCAGCCGGCGCGCGGCGTCGGCCTCGTCGGCCCCGCGCACCAGGCAGTGCACCCGCGCCGTGGTCGACCGCATCACGTCGCGCAGCAGGAACGCGCCGAGGAATCCGCTGGCGCCGGTCAGCAGCACCTCGCGGGGGTTCGTGGCCACGAGGCTGACGGTGTCGGCCGCCCGCACGTCGTCGGGGAGGTGGACCTCCGCGGGGAAGTCCACCGCGACGGGGCCCGCGGGCCCGTCCCCGGGCGCCGCGGCCAGGAGCAGGGCGCACAGGTGCTCGGCCAGCGCGGCCGGCGTGGGGTGCTCGAAGACCACCGAAGCCGACAGCCGCGCGCCCGTCGAGACGCCCAGCCGGTTGCGCAGTTCGACGGATATCAGCGAGTCGAAACCCAGTTCGGAGAAGAGCCGGTCCGCCTCGATCGCGCTCGCGTCCGCGTGGCCGAGGACCAGCGCGACCTCGGCGCGGACGAAGTCGAGGACCACCTCCCGCTGCCGCTCCCCGGACAGTCCCGCCAGGCGCTGGTCCAGGGAGACGGCCTCGGCGACGGTGTCCTGCGCCGAGTGGCGCCGCGTCGTGCGCGCCAGCGCGCCGAACACGAGCGGCACCTGCCCGCCCCGGGCCCGCAGCGCGGACACGTCGAGGGGGGAGGCCACGACGGCCGCCCGGTCGAGGCGCAGCGCGCTGTCCATCAGCCCCGGACCCGCCTCCTCGGCCACCGGCAACATGCCGGTGCGGGCGATGCGCTTGAGGTCCGCCTCGCCGAGGCCGCCGCCCATGCCGCCGGCGGCGGTCCACAGGCCCCAGGCCAGCGAGGTCGCGGGCAGCCCCCGCGCGACGCGGTGCTCGGCGAGCGCGTCGAGGAAGGTGTTGGCCGCGGCGTAGTTGGCCTGACCGGGGCCGCCCACGACACCCGCGATGGAGGAGAACAGGACGAAGGCCGACAGGTCGTGGTCGCGGGTGAGTTCGTGCAGGTTCCACGCCGCGTCCACCTTGGGACGCAGTACGGCCGCGAGCCGGTCGGGGCCCAGGACCGTGATCAGCCCGTCGTCGAGCACACCGGCGGTGTGCACGACCCCGGTGAGCGGGTGCTCCGCGGGGATGGTGGCCAGCAGTGCGGCGAGGGCGTCGCGGTCGGCGACGTCGCAGGCGGTGACCGTCACCTTGGCGCCGAGTTCGGCGAGCTCGCCCGCGAGCTCCTCCGCGCCGGGAGCCGCCGGTCCGCTGCGGCTGACGAGCAGCAGCTGGGAGACGCCGTGCGTGCGCACGAGATGGCGGGCGAACAGCGCGCCGAGGGCGCCCGTACCGCCAGTGACCAGCACGGTGCCGCCGCGTCGCCAGGGACCGGTCGCCGGCTCCGGTTCCGTCTCCGGGGGCGCGAGCCGGGCCAGTCGGGGGACGAACACCGCCCCGGCGCGGATGGCGGCCTGCGGTTCGCCGGACGCGAGGACGGCGGGCAGCGCCGCCGCCGACGCCGGGTCGTCGTCCAGGTCGACCAGCACGATCCGGCCGGGCATCTCCGACTGCGCCGAGCGCAGCAGCCCCCATACCGGGGCGGCGACGAGATCGGACACACCGGCGTCCCGGTCGGCCCCCCGGCCGGTGGACACGGCGCCCCGCGTCACGACGACCAGCGGGGTGTCGGCGGACCGCTCGTCCGAGGGCCAGGTCCGGGCCAGTTCCAGCGCCCGCCGCGCGGCCTCGTGCGCCCGGGCCGCCACGTCACCGCCCGGTGCGTACGCGAACGGGGCGAGCAGGGCGTCGAAGGCGGCGGGCGACTCCAGGGCCGCCCCGACATCGGCGAACCGCGCACCGGGCAGGAGGCCGTCGCCGTCGGCGTCGCTCTCCAGCACCGCCCACGCGCCGCCCTCGCTCGTCCGCGCCGCCACCGTGATCGGATTCCAGGCGACCTGGAACAGGGAGTCCTGTGGACGCGACCGCGCCGAGGCGATCTCCTCCTGCGCGACCGGCCGGGTGACGGCCGCGGCGATGGACGCGACCGGCCGGCCGGACAGGTCGGCCAGGCGCACCGTCAGCGCGCCGTCGGGCTCCGGGGTGATCCGCACCCGGACCGCGGACGCCCCCACCGCGTGCAGCCGGAACCCGCGCCAGTGCGCGACGACCCCCGACCGACCGGAGGCGAGCACGGTGCCCTGCACGGCGGCGTCCAGCAGCGCCGGATGCAGCCCGAACCCGTCGACCGGAGTGCCCTCCGGCAGCCGTACCTCGGCGAACAGCTCGCCTTCCCGGCGCCAGACCGAGGACAGGCCCTCGAACGCGGGACCGGCGGAGAAACCGGCCGCCGCACGGCGCGCGTAGACCGGTTCCAGCGCCTCCGCGCCCGCGGGCGGCCACGCCCCGAACTCGAACGCAGCCTCGCGCCCGCCCGGGCTCAGCGCGCCGGACGCGCTCACGGTCCACGCGGGGTGCTCCTCATCGGCCCCCGTGTGCACGGTGAACCCGCGCCGACCCGTCTCGTCCGGGGCGCCGACCACGATCTGGACCTGCAGCCGTCCCCGCTCGGGCAGCACCACCGGCCGGCGCACCACCAGCTCGTCCACGACGGCGCACCCGAGCTCGTCGCCCGCCCGGACCAGCATGTCCAGCAGCGCCGACCCCGGCAGTACCGGCGCACCGAAGAGGGCGTGCCCGGCGAGCCACGGCTGGGACCGCGGCGACAGCCGGCCCGTGAAGACCATCTCGTCCCGCCCGGCCACCTCGACCGCCGACTCCAGCAGCGGATGGTCGGCCGCCGAGGCGCCGCGGCCCGGCGTCCCGGCCGGGGCCGCGGCGGACTCCACCCAGTACCGCTCCCGCTGGAACGCGTACGTCGGCAGGCTCACCGGCCGGGGCCGCGCCGGGGCGAAGAACGACCGCCAGTCGACGGGGACCCCGGCGCTCCACAGCCGGCCCAGGGCGGTGACCGCGGCCAGGGGTTCGGGCATCCCCGTCCGGACGGCGGCAACCGCCAGAACGGGCCCCCGGTCGGCGACGCAGTCCTCGACCATCGCCGACAGCACCCCGGCGGGGCCGAGCTCCAGCGTGGTGGTCACGTGCTGCGCGGCGAGGGTACGGACCGCGTCGAGGAAGCGGACCGGCCGGCGCACCTGGTCGATCCAGTACTCCGGGGAGCGCAACTGCTCCTCGGTGGCGACCGATCCGGTGACCGTGGACACGATCGGGACGGTCGGCGCGCTCAGCGTGACACCGCGCACGACCCGGCCGAACTCCTCCAGCATCGGCTCCATCAGGGGCGAGTGGAACGCGTGGCTGACCGACAGCCGCTTGGTCGCACGCCCCCACCCGCGCACGGTGGCGGTGATGTCGGCGACCGCCTCCTCGTCCCCGGACACCACGGTCGAGGAGGGGCCGTTGACCGCGGCGATGCCGACGGCACCCGTACGGGCGTCGACCAGCGGCTGGACCTCCTCTGCCGTGGCGTGCAGCGCCACCATCGCCCCGCCCGCCGGCAGGGCCTGCATCAGCCTGCCCCGGGCGGTGACCACGGCAGCCGCGTCGGCGAGCGTCAGGACGCCCGCCACGTGCGCGGCGGCCAGCTCGCCGATCGAGTGGCCGGCGAGGAAGTCGGGCCGCACGCCCCACGACTCGGCCAGCCGGAACAGCGCCACCTCGACCGCGAACAGCGCGGGCTGCGCGTATCCCGTCTCGTGCAGCCGGTCCCCGGCCGCGACGACCTCGCGCAGGGGACGGTCCAGGTGCGGGTCGACCTCGGCGCACACCGCGTCGAAGGCCTCGGCGAACACCGGGAACGCCGCGTGCAGTTCCAGGCCCATCGCCACCCGCTGGCTGCCCTGTCCGGTGAACAGGAAGCCCAGCTTGCCCGTCCTCACCGTCCCCGTGGCGCCGGCGGCACCGCCCCCGTCCAGGGCGAAGGAGCGCAGCCCGTCCAGCAGCGAGCCCGCGTCCGTGCCCGTCACCGAGGCGCGGTGCTCCAGCCCGGCCCGGGTCGTCGCCAGCGCGTACGCGATGTCCCGCGCCGCGAGGTCCGGGTTCCGCTCGACGTGGGCGAGCAGGTTGCGGGCCTGGGCGCGCAGGGCGCCCGCGCTCCTGGCCGACAGGATCCACGGCACGGCCGGCAGCTCCGCCGCCCCGGCGGGCGTCTCGGCCGCCTCCGGCTCGGGTGCCTGCTCCAGGATCACGTGCGCGTTCGTACCGCTCACCCCGAACGCCGACACCGCCGCCCGGCGCGGACGGTCCGTACGCGGCCACTCCCGCTGCTCGGTGAGCAGCTCGACCGCACCCGCCGACCAGTCGACCAGCGGCGTCGGCTCGTCCACGTGCAGGGTCTTGGGCAGCACGCCGTGCCGGATCGCCTGGACCATCTTGATCACACCGCCGACACCGGCCGCGGCGACCGAGTGCCCGATGTTGGACTTCAGCGAACCCAGCCACAGCGGACGCTCCGGCGGGTGCGCGGCGCCGTACGTGGCCAGCAGCGCCTGGGCCTCGATGGGGTCGCCGAGCCGGGTGCCGGTGCCATGGGCCTCGACCGCGTCCACGTCGGACGCGTCGAGCCGGGCCTCGGCGAGCGCCTGGCGGATCACCCGCTCCTGGGACGGCCCGTTGGGTGCGGTGAGGCCGTTGGACGCGCCGTCCTGGTTGACGGCCGACGCCCGCAGCACGGCGAGGACGCGGTGCCCGTTCTTCACGGCGTCGGAGAGCCGCTCGATCAGCAGCAGGCCCACCCCCTCCGACCAGCTGGTGCCGTCGGCCGCGCCGGCGAAGGACTTGCACCGGCCGTCCGCGGCCAGACCGCGCTGCCGGGAGAAGTCGACGAACCCGCCGGGCGTCCCGCTGATCGTCACGCCGCCGGCCAGGGCCAGGCGCGACTCGCCGCTGCGCACGGACTGCGCCGCGAGGTGGAGGGCGACCAGCGACGACGAGCACGCCGTGTCCACCGTGATCGCGGGGCCCTCGAAGCCGAACGAGTACGAGACCCGGCCGGACACCACGCTGCTGAGCTTGCCCGTCATCAGGTAGCCCTCCAGCTCCGTGGGCCCCTGCAGTCCGAGGTACGTCTGGTCCACGGCGCCGACGAAGACGCCGACGTTGGCGGCCTGCAGCGACGTCGGGTCGATGCCCGCCTGCTCGAAGGTCTCCCACGCGGATTCGAGCACCACGCGCTGCTGCGGGTCCATGGAGACGGCTTCGCGCGGGGAGATCCCGAAGAAGCCGGCGTCGAAGTCCGCCGCCCCGTCCAGGAAGCCGCCCTCGCGGGTGTACGAGGTACCGGGCGTGTCCGGGTCGGCGTCGTACAGGCCGTCCAGGTCCCAGCCCCGGTCGGTGGGGAACTCGGAGATGCCGTCGCGGCCGTCGGTGACCAACCGCCACAGGTCGTCGGGCGAGGACACCCCGCCGGGGTAGCGGCACGCCATCCCGACGATGGCGATCGGCTCCTCCCGCCCCGACTCCAGCTCCGCGATGCGGTGGCGGGCCTTCTGGAGGTCGGCCGTGACCCATTTCAGATAGTCGGCCAACTTCTTTTCATCTGCCATGTGGCGACTCATATCCTTCTCGTGGCGGCAGTTCGGGACATCAGTTGCTGGCCCGGCCGAGTTCGTTGTCGATGAAGTCGAGGAGCTCCGCGGTCGAGGCCGACTCCAGGGAACCCACCGGCTCCGTCTCGCCGGGCGTCCCCCAGGCCTCCATCCACCGCGAGAGGATGGTCTGGAGCCGGACGGTGATGTGGGCGCGGTCGCCGTCGTCGTCCGTCGCCGCCGCCGACAGGACGTCCTCCAGCTTGTCCAGTTCGGCGAGGACCGGGGACTGCGGCGCGGGCTCCTCGCCGGGCGCCGCCGTGGCGAGCAGGAAAGCGGCGAGCGCCGCCGGCGTCGGATGGTCGAACACCACGGTCGCCGGCAACCGGGCGCCGCTCACGGCCCCCAGCCGGTTGCGCAGCTGCACGGCGGTGAGCGAGTCGAAGCCGAGCTCCTGGAACGGCCGCTGCGCGTCGACGGCCGCCGCGTCGCGGAAGCCGAGCACGACGGCCACCTCGCCGCGCACCAGGTCGAGTACGAACTCCTGCCGCTCGGCGCCGGCCATCCCGGCGAGCCGCACGGCGAGCGGGACGCCGCCGGTGGCGCCGGTCCGGGCCGTCCGGCGGGCCCCCGCCCCGGCCAGGCCCCGCAGCAGCGCCGGTATCCGGTCGCCCGCGCGGACGGCCGCCAGGTCGAACGGCGTGGCGGTCAGCGCGGCGGCGTCCACGGTGAGCGCGGCCTCGAACAGGGCCAGCCCCTCCTGCGCCGAGACCGGCACGAAGCCGTCGCGGGCGAACCGCGACCGGTCGGCCTCGGTCAGCCCCGCGTTGATCCCGCCCGCCACGTCCCACAGGCCCCATGCCAGCGAGGTGGCGGGCAGTCCCTGCGCCCTGCGCCCGAGGGCCAGCGCGTCCAGGAACGCCCCGGCGGCGGCGTGGTTGGCCTGGCCGGGGCCGCCGAACACCCCGACGAGCGAGGAGAACAGCACGAAGGCCGACAGGTCGCTCCCGCGGGTCAGCTCGTGCAGGTGCCACGCGGAGTCCGCCTTGGCCCGCAGCACCGACCGCACCTGCTCGTCGGTCATCGAGGGGATCAGGTCGTTGTCCAGGACGCCCGCCGCGTGCACGACAGCGGTCAGCGGGTGCTCGGCGGGAACCTCGGACAGCAGCGCCTCGACGGCGTCGCGGTCGGCGACGTCGACGGCCGCGATCCGCACCGTCGCGCCGAGGCCGGCGAGTTCCTCGCGCAGCAGCTCGGCGCCGGGGGCCCGCTCGCCGCGGCGGCTCGCCAGCAGCAGGTGGGTGGCCCCGTGGTCGGTGACGAGGTGGCGGGCGACCGCCGCGCCCAGGGCGCCCGTACCGCCGGTGATCAGTACCGTGCCCGCCGGCCCCCAGACCGGGGCCCGTTCGGGCCGCACGGCGTCGGGGGCGACCCGGCTCAGCCGGGGGACCAGGATCCGGCCCTCCCGTACGGCGGCCTGCGGTTCGTCCGAGGCGAGCAGGGAGGACAGCGTCCGCGCGGCCACCCGCTCCGTGTCGGCGTCCACGAGCACGATCCGGTCCGGGTTCTCCGACTGCGCGGACCGGACCAGGCCCCAGAGCGCCGCCGCGTCGAGGCGGAGCTCGTCCCTCTCCGCCGCGGCCACCGCGCCCCGGGTGACGAGCACCAGCCGGGAGTCGGCCAGGCGCTCGTCGGCCAGCCACTCGCGCAGCAGGGCCAGCACGGTCCGGGTGCTCCGGTGCACGCTGTCGACGACGCCCGCGGCGCCGCCGTCGTCCCCGGTCGCCGGCTCCTGGTGGACGAGGAGGACCGGCGCGGGCGCACCGGACTCGACCGCCCGGCCGGCGGCCGCGAGGTCCTCGTAGTGCGGGACGCCGGACTCCCCGTCCGGTATCCCGCCCAGGGTCGCCCAGGACACGGGCGCGTCGGGCTGCCGGGAGGAGAGCGCGGTCCAGGCGAGCCGGTGGAGCGCGCGCAGGGGCCCGGAGGCGCCGACCAGGTCCGCGGGTGCGGCTTCGCGCCGGACCACCGACTCGGCGGTGGCCACCGGCACGCCGTCCGCGTCGGTGAGCAGCACGGACACGGCGCCGTCGGCCAGCGGGGTGAGCAGGGCGCGCACCGAGGTGGCGCCGGGGGTGTGCAGCCGTACGCCGCGCCACCGCACCGCGAGGCGCGGCGCGGCGGGGGCCCGGTCCGCCGGGGTCGCTCCGGTGTCGGTGGACAGGGCGGCCTGCAGGAGCAGCGGATGGATGCCGTAGTTCCCCGGATCCGCGGCGAACTCCTCCGGGAGCCGGACCTCGACGGCGCGGGCCAGGGCCTCGGGCGCCGTCGGGAAGGCCGTCACGCCGTCCTCCTCGCGGAGCGTTCCGGTGGCGACCCTGGTCCACTCGGCGGTGTTCGCGTCGGGCCGGGCGTGCACGGTGACCGGCCGCCGGCCCGTGTCGTCCGGCGCGCCTACCCGCACCTGGAGCGGCACCTCGCCGGAGTCCGGCACCGCGAGGTGGGCCGTCACCGTCAGTTCGTCCAGGACCGGACTGCCGACCTCCCCGCCGGCCCTGATCACCGCGTCGACCAGCGCCGACGCCGGCAGCACCGGGGTGTCGGACAGCGTGTGCTCGACCAGCCAGGGCTGCGCCTGCACCGAGACCGGGCTGCTGAACAGCACCTCGTCGGCGCCGGCCACGGCGACCGCCGTACCGAGCAGGGGGTGGTCCGCCGGGCCGGGCCCGGAGCGGTGCGCGGCCGCCGACGGCTCCAGCCAGTACCGCTCGCGCTGGAAGGGGTAGGTCGGCAGGTCGATCGCCCGCGCGCCGGTGCCGGCGAAGAAGGCGGGCCAGTCGACGGCCACCCCGCGTACGTGCAGCTGCCCGACGGCGTTGATCAGGCCGCGCGACTCGGAGTGCTTGCTGCGCATCGCGGGGATCGCGACGGCCCCCCGCTCGACGCCGGTGGCGGCCAGCGCCGACAGGACGCCGTCCGGGCCGAGTTCCAGGAACGTGGCCACGCCCTCGGACTCCAGGGTCCGTACCGCGTCGAGGAAGCGCACCGATCGGCGGACCTGGTCCACCCAGTAGTCCGGCGTGATCCACCGGTCGCCGTTCTCGACCTGGCCGGTCACGGTGGACACGATCCGGATCTTCGGGCGGTGGAAGGTCAGCCCGCGCGCGATCGTACGGAACTCCTCCAGCATCGGGTCCATGCGCGGCGAGTGCGAGGCGTGGCTGATCGGCAGCCGCTTGATGGAGCGGCCCCGCTCCTTCCAGACGGCCGCCACGGCGAGCGCGGCGTCCTCGTCGCCCGAGACGACCACGGAGTCCGGGCCGTTGATCGTGCCGATCACCGCCCGGCCGCTGTCGCCCAGCGTCGCGAGGACCTCCTCCTCCGTCGCCTGGATGGCGATCATGGCGCCGCCCTCGGGCAGCGCCCGCATCAGCCGTCCGCGCGCGGTCACCAGCGTGGCGGCGTCGGCCAGCGAGAGGACGCCCGCGACGTGCGCGGCCATCAGCTCACCGGTGGAGTGGCCCATGACGAAGTCCGGGTGCACGCCCCACGCCTCGAACTGGCGGAACAGCGCGACCCCGACGGCGAACAGCGCCGCGAGGGTGTAGTCGATCTTGTCCAGCTCGTCGCCCGAGTCGATGACGGTACGCAGCGGACGCGGCAGGTGCTCGTCCAGCGCGTCGCACACCTCGTCGAACGCGGCGGCGAACACCGGGAAGGCGGCGTGCAGTTCCTGCGCCATCCCGATCCGCTGGGCGCCCCCGCCGGTGAACATGAAGGCGGTCAGACCGTCCTCCTGCACCCCGCGCACGGCGGCCGGATCGTCAGCGGCCAGGTCGGCGAGGCCCTGTACGAGCTCCTCGCGGTCGGCGGCGACGACCACGGCCCGGTGCGGCAGCGCCGATCGGGTGGTGGCCAGCGACAGCGCGGCGTCCAGGTGACCGACGTCCGGGCGCCGGGCGAGCAGCGAACCCAGTTCGCGGGCCTGGTCGCGCAGCGCCTCCGCGGACTTCGCCGACAGCACCCACGGCGCGAGCGGCAGGCTCACCCCGGCCGCCGGGGCGGGGTCGGGCGCCTGCTCCTCGGCGTCGGCGGCCTCGGCCGGGGCCGGGGCCTCTTCGAGGATGACGTGCGCGTTGGTGCCGCTGAACCCGAAGGAGGACACGGCGGCGCGGCGCGGGCGGCCCGTCCGCGGCCATTCCCGGGCCTCGGTGAGCAGGGAGAGCGCGCTGGTGTCCCAATCGATGTGGGGCGTGGGCTCCTCGGCGTGCAGGGTCCGCGGGAGCACGCCGTGCCGGATGGCCTGC
Source organism: Streptomyces sp. NPDC055254 (assembly GCF_053606025.1). NCBI lineage: Bacteria > Bacillati > Actinomycetota > Actinomycetes > Kitasatosporales > Streptomycetaceae > Streptomyces > Streptomyces sp. NPDC055254. The sequence goes on from NZ_JBSGQV010000003.1 coordinate 97,834, forward strand.
ACCATCTTGATCACGCCACCGACGCCGGCGGCGGCCTGGGAGTGCCCGATGTTGGACTTCAGCGAGCCCAGCCACAGGGGCTGGTCCGCCGGGCGGTCCTCACCGTAGGTCGCCTCCAGGGCACTGGCCTCGATCGGGTCGCCGAGGGTGGTGCCGGTGCCGTGCGCCTCGACCACGTCGACGTCCGAGGGGGACAGCCGGGCGTTGGCCAGGGCCTGCCGGATCACCCGCTCCTGGGCGGGGCCGTTGGGCGCGGTGAGGCCGTTGCTGGCGCCGTCCTGGTTGACGGCCGAACCCCTGAGCACGGCCAGGACCGGGAGGTTGTCGCGCCGCGCGTCGGACAGCCGGGCCACCAGCAGCATGCCGACGCCCTCGGCCCAGCCGGTGCCGTCGGCGGAGGCGGCGAAGGAGCGGCACCGGCCGTCGGGGGACAGTCCGCGCAGCCGGGAGAACTCGACGAACGGCATGGGCGTGGCCAGCACCGTCACGCCGCCCGCCAGGGCGAGGTCGCACTCCCCGCGGCGCAGCGCGGCCGCCGCCAGGTGCAGGGCGACCAGGGACGAGGAGCAGGCGGTGTCGACGGTGACGGCCGGGCCCTCCAGGCCGAAGGTGTACGCCAGCCGACCGGAGGCCACGCTGCCGGCGCTGCCGCTGTACAGGTAGCCCTCGAACTCCTTGGGCGGCAGGTACGGGCGCGATCCGTAGTCGTTGTACATCGCCCCGACGAACACGCCCGTACGGCTTCCGCGCACCGCGTCCGGGACGATCCGGGCCCGCTCGAACGCCTCCCACGCCGTCTCCAGCAGCAGCCGCTGCTGGGGGTCGGTGGCCAGGGCCTCGCGGGGCGACATCCCGAAGAACTCGGGGTCGAAGCGGTCGGCGTCGTGCAGGAACCCGCCGTGCCTGGTGTAGGACTTGCCCACCGACTCGGGATCGGCGTCGTAGAGGTCCTCGGACCACCCGCGGTGTTCGGGGAAGGGCGACACGGCGTCGACGCCGTCGGCGACCACCTGCCACAACTGCTCCGGAGAACTCACGTCGTGGGGGTAGCGGCAGGCCATGCCGACGATCGCGATCGGCTCCTGCTCCCGCTCCTCCACCTCGCGCAGGCGCTTGCGGGAGGCGCGAGCGTCGGCGACCGCACGCTTGAGGTACTCGCGGAGTTGGTTGTCGTCAGTCACGTGGTCTCAGCTCCATACTCGTGTGCGCCGGGGCGCAGGGGGTTCAGTCGAGTTCGTCGATGAGGGGTCGAAGTTCTCTTCGGCGGTCGCGGACAAGCGATGCTGTCGCTTTGCAGGAAAACCCGCCAGGTGACGATCCTGTCCTCGCGGCGAGCGTATCCGTATTCGAGTAATGCGCCGCAGAACAATAGTCACGGCCCGGTAATCGGATGCTCGCCGTCCGTGCTGAACCGCTGATTACGGCGGCCTTGCCGGATCCCCCGTATGCCGGAGAGCGAGCTGTTACCGCGTAATTACGGTGAATCGGACAGGGCGTGGAGTGCCAATGCTAGAGTCTGCCCGGCAGTCAGGCGGAGGAGGTTCCGGGATATCCGGGATATCGGAAAACCAGGGAAGTCCGCGGCGCTACGGCTCGTGGCCGCGGTTCGTATCGCACCGCCCCCACCGTTCCGCCGGCACGGTCCGCGCCGGTCCTCCTCCCGCGATCACGGCGCGGAACGCACGCGCGCCGGCCCCCTCCGGACCGCCACCCGATCCAAGGAACACCAACAGAGTCGCGCGACACGAGCGAATAGGGGACGAGATGAACCCGGTGGTCGAAGAACTCGAAGAACTCGAACTGGCGGAACCGTACATCGGTGCCTGGCTGGCCTCCCTGGGGCTCGGCGTCGAGTATGTGCGCTCCCAGGGGAACACCCTCTTCTACCGGAACGACAAGGGTGCGGAAGTCGCCGTTCTCGACCTGGTCGGCGGCTACGGATCGGCAATACTCGGGCACAACAACCCCGAAATAGTGGCCTATGCGAAATCGCTCCTGGACAACGGTACGCCGATTCACGCCCAGTTCTCGCGGCACCCGTACGCCAATGACCTGGCACGGAAGATCAATGCCATCATCCGGCGCGAATTCAATACCTCCGAGCCCTATTCGGCGGTCTTCGCCAACAGTGGCGCGGAGGCTGTCGAGGTCGCGATCAAGCACGCCGAACTCGACCGCGTGATGAAGGTCGCGGAGCTCACGGAGTCCATCGATGCGCACATCGAGCAGGCGCGCGCCTCGGTGCGCGACGGAGCCCGGGTGGAGCCGGGCGAGGCGTTCGCGGGCGCCGGTATCGAGGGATCCGGAGAAGCCGCGCTCGACCGCGTGATCGCCGCCATCAGGAGCGTCAACGGCGAACGGGCCGCGGCCGGGCCGGTGTTCCTGGCCCCGGAGGGCTCCTTCCACGGCAAGCTGATGGGCAGCGTCCAGTTCACCCACAACGTCGGGTACCGGACGCCGTTCAAGACCCTTGCCGCGCAGTGCCGGTTCGTGCCGGTGGACCAGCCGGACGTACTGGCGAAGGTCATCGAGGAGGAGAAGAAGACCCTGCTCGACGTCGAGGTCGCCGACGGGGTCGTGCGCGTGGTCGAACGCGCCCTGCCGGTCTTCGGCGCCTTCGTGCTGGAGCCCATCCAGGGCGAGGCCGGCATCAAGGTCCTCGACCGCGAGGACGTCCGGCGCATCCAGGAGACGCTGGCCGCGGTCGACTGCCCGATCGTCGTGGACGAGGTGCAGAGCGGCATGGGCCGCTCCGGCGCCTTCTTCGCCAGCTCCCACATCGGCCTCCAGGGCGACTACTACGCCCTGGCCAAGAGCCTGGGCGGCGGCATCGCCAAGGCCGCGGTCACCCTCGTGCGCGGGTCCCGGTACCGCAAGGAGTTCGAACTCGTCCACAGCTCGACCTACGCCAAGGACAGCTTCTCGACGCTCGTCGCGGGCAAGACGGTGGACCTGCTGGAGGCCGACGGCGGCAATGCCTACCGGCTGGCCGAGGAGCGGGGGACCCGGCTGCTGGCGATGCTGGGGACGCTGCGCGACGAGTTCCCCGCCGTCGTCAAGGAGGTCCGGGGCAGGGGCCTGATGCTCGGCCTCGAATTCCACGACCTGTCCGACTCCCCGTCGCAGGTCCTCGCGGAGCAGGCGCAGGGCGGGCTGCTCGGATACCTGCTCTCCGGTTACCTGCTGCGGGCGCACGACATCCGGATCTTCCCGACCGCGAGCGCCACGAACACGCTCCGCTTCGAGCCGTCCGTCTACCTCACCGACGCCGAGATCGACCGGACCGGGGCCGCGCTGCGCAGCCTCATCGGCCACCTCGCGGCGCACGACGGCGAGACCCTGCTGAACGCGTGACACGGCGCCGGGCGTCGGGCGCCACCAGCGGCCCGGCGCCCGACGACGGCGCACGCGACAGGTCGGGCGGGTCGATCAGGGGTCGGACGGGTCGACCAGGGTCGGGCGGGCTCAGTTGAGCTTGGCCCCGTACACCCGGTCCACGGAGATCGTCAGCAGCACCCGGCGCTCGCGCACCATCACCGCGCGGTACTCGTCCCAGTCCGGGTGCTCCCCGGCGGCGACGCGGTAGTAGTGCACCATGGCCTCGACCTCGGGGCCGTGGGGGTCGGTCCCCGGCCCGGTGAGCGTCGCCACACCCTCGACGGTGGCCCAGGCCCAGCCGTCCGGGCTGGACACCTCCAGCGTGGCGCGGGGGTCCCGGCGCAGGTTCGCGGTCTTGGCGAAGCCCTCGCCCGTCGACACGTAGATGACGTTCGCCTCCTCGTCGTAGGAAGGCATCACGGGGGAGAGCTGGGGCCGGCCGTCCGCCTTGATCGTCGCGAGGACCCCGAGCCGGGCATCCGCGAGGAGCGAGCGCGGGTTGAAAGGTGTGGTGGTCATGGCACGATCATCAACGTTCACATCGATATGAAGGTCAAGATGGAGTGGGCATGCTGATCGGGGAGTTGAGCCGGCGCACCGGGGTACCCGCACACCTGCTGCGGTACTACGAATCCCAGGGCCTGCTCCGGCCCGGCCGGGGGACCAGCGGCTACCGCGAGTACACCGAGGAGGCGGTCCTGACGGTGACGCAGATCAGGAAACTGCTGGAAGCGGGACTGTCGACCCAGGAGATCGCGTTCACCCTGCCCTGTGCGACGGGCACGGCACCCGACCTCGAACCCTGCCCCGAACTCTTCGCCCTCCTGCGCGCCCGCCTGCACGGCCTGGACGACCGCATCGCCACCCTGCTGCGCTCCCGCCAGGCCCTCCACACCTACATCGCCGCCACCGAACGCCGCGGCTCCCTCGCCCCGCACGCCTGCGACACCCCCGCCCTGCAACCCGCGCAACCCTGACCCTGCTCCCGCGCACGGCGACGGACGCGTTCCCCGGTCCGCGAGGGAGGTTAGTTTGCCGGCATGGCTTCCAGAACACGCACACCGCATCCCGTACTCGACACCCGCGCACTGAACCGTGCCACCCTTGCCCGGCAGTTGCTGCTCGGCCGGGCCGACATGTCCGCCCGGGACGCCGTCGCGCATCTCGTCGGGCTCCAGGCGCAGAACGTGAAGCCCCCGTACTTCCAGCTCCACGCCCGGCTCGCCGGATTCCGCCCCGCCGAGCTCGCCGGGCTGATGGAGTCCCGCGAGGCAGTCCGGATGGTCACCATGCGCTCCACCATCCACACCCACACGGCCCACGACGCCCTCACCCTGCGCCCCCTCGTCCAGCCCGCCCGCGACCGCGAGGTCTCGTACTTCCGCAAGGGGCTCACGGGCGTGGACCTGGACCGGCTCGCGGAGCGGGCGCGCGCCTTCGTCGAGGAAGCGCCGCGCACCATGGGGGAGTTGCGCGAAGAGCTGCTCGCGCAATGGCCCGACGCCGACCCGCAGTCCCTCGCCGTCGCCGCGCGCTGCCGGCTGCCGCTGGTGCAGGTCACTCCGCGCGGAGTCTGGGGGCGCAGCGGGCAGGTCCGGCTCACCACCGTCGAGCAGTGGCTCGGGAAGGGCGCCGGCCCCCGTCCGCCCGACGGAGCGACCGGGGCCGGGACCGCAGCGCCGCCGGTCGACGACGCCGTGCTGCGCTACCTGGCCGCCTTCGGACCCGCCTCCGTCAAGGACATGCAGACCTGGGCCGGACTGACCCGCCTCCGCGAGGCCTTCGAGCGGCTGCGTCCCGGCCTGGCCGTCTTCCAGGACGAGAACGGCGTGGAACTCTTCGACCTGCCCGACGCCCCCCGGCCGGACCCGGACACCCCCGCCCCGCCCCGCTTCCTTCCGGAGTTCGACAACCTCCTCCTCTCGCACGCCGACCGGTCCCGCGTCGTCGCCCCCGAGATCAAGGGGCGTACCTGGACCGGCAACCAGGCTCACTGCACCCTCCTCGTCGACGGCTTCGTCGCCGGACTGTGGAAGCTGGACGGAGCCACCGTCCGAGTCCAGCTCTTCGGCGACGACGGCCTCTCGAAAGCGGAGAAGGAACGGATCACCGCAGAGGGGGAGGCGATGATCGCCGCCATGGGCGCCGCCGACGAGGACGCGGGCGCCGCCCGGGCCTCCGTGCGCTTCGGGTCAATCCACGGCTGACGCCGCCCTGGTGGTCCGTCCACCCGAGGCGGCACGATGCCGGGCATGACGACCGACAGCGCGCAGAACGGCGCGCAGAACAGCGCCACCGCACAGTTCCTCGCCGCGCGGGACTTCCTGCTGGAACGCCGCGGGGACTACGAGGCCGCCCGCGCCGGGTTCACCTGGCCCCGCCCCCACCGGTTCAACTGGGCCCTGGACTGGTTCGACCGCATCGCCGCCGGGAACGACACCGAGGCCCTGCGGATCGTAGAGGAGGACGGCACCACCTCGGCCGTCTCCTTCGCGGAGCTCGCCGTACGCTCCGACGCGGCCGCCCGCTGGATGCGCGAGCAGGGCGTCGCACCCGGCGACCGGGTGCTCGTCATGCTCGGCAACCAGCACGAACTGTGGGAGGTCGCCCTCGGCGCCATGAAGCTGCGCGCCGTCGTCATCCCGGCCACCCCGCTGCTCGGCCCCGCCGATCTGCGCGACCGGGTCGAGCGCGGACGCGTACGCCACGTCATCACCCGCGCCGAGGACACGGCCACGTTCGACCAGGTGCCCGGCGCCTACACGCGGATCGCCGCCGGCCGCGACGTGCCCCCCGGCTGGCGGCGCCTCCAGGACATGCGCGAGGAGGGCGCGGCAGGAGCCGCCGACCCCTTCGTCCCCGAGGGCGAGACCCTCGCGGGCGACCCGCTGATGCTGTACTTCACCTCCGGCACCACCGCCCGCCCCAAGCTCGTGGAGCACACCCACGCCTCGTACCCCATCGGGCACCTCTCGACCATGTACTGGCTCGGGCTGCGCCCCGGCGACGTCCACCTCAACATCGCCTCGCCCGGCTGGGCCAAGCACGCGTGGTCCAACCTCTTCGCCCCCTGGAACGCCGGCGCAACCGTCTTCGTCCACAACTACACCCGCTTCGACGCCGAGCGGCTGATGGCCGAGATGGACCGGCACGGGGTGACCACCTTCTGCGCCCCGCCCACCGTGTGGCGGATGCTGATCCAGTCCGACCTCACGAAGCTGCGGACGCCTCCGCGCGAGGCCGTCGCCGCCGGCGAGCCGCTCAACCCGGAGGTCATCGACAAGGTGCGCGAGGCCTGGGGCGTCACCGTCCGGGACGGATTCGGCCAGACGGAGACCACCCTCCAGGTCGGCAACTTCCCCGGGGCGCCCGTGAAGCCCGGTTCCATGGGGCGCCCGGCCCCCGGGTACGAGATCGTCCTGCTCGACCCCGTCACCGGCGAGGAATCCCCGGACGAGGGCGAGCTGTGCGTGGACCTGCGGACCCGGCCGGCCGGAGTGACGACCGGCTACCGGGACGATCCCGAGCGCACGGCCGAGGCGATGGCGGACGGGCTCTACCGGACCGGTGACATCGCCGCGCGCGACGCCGACGGCTTCCTCACCTACATCGGCCGTTCCGACGACGTGTTCAAGGCCTCGGACTACAAGATCAGCCCGTTCGAGCTGGAGAGCGCCCTGCTGGAGCACGAGGCGGTCGCCGAGGCCGCCGTCGTCCCGGCCCCGGACGCGCTGCGGCTCGCCGTGCCGAAGGCGTACGTCACGCTCGCCGCGGGCTGGGAGCCGGGGCCGGAGACGGCCCGGGCGCTCTTCGCGCACTCCCGGGCGGTGCTGTCCCCGTACAAGCGCATCCGGCGCATCGAATTCGGCGAGCTCCCGAAGACGGTGTCCGGCAAGATCCGGCGGGTGGAGCTGCGGGAGCTCACCGAGGCCGGCTCGGCGGGGGAGTACACCGAGTCCGACCTCGGCTGAGACCGGCCGTACGCGAGAAGGCCCCTACGGGCCCCCGAGGTCGCTACGCGGGCAGGTGTGCCTCGATCGCCGCGACGACCTCGGGGGACTCCGGCTCGGTGCGCGGGCGGAAGCGCGCCACGACCTCGCCGGCGGGGGAGATCAGGAACTTCTCGAAGTTCCACTGGATGTCCCCCGCCTCGCCCGAGGCGTCCGGGGTCTTCACGAGCTCCTGGTACAGCGGGTGCCGGTTCTCGCCGTTGACCTCGGACTTCTCCAGGATCGGGAAGGTGACGCCGAAACCGGCGGCGCAGAACGTCTGGATGTCCTCGGCGTTCCCGGGCTCCTGCTCGCCGAACTGGTTGCAGGGCACGCCGATGACCGTGAAGCCCTTCGCCTCGTACGCGAACTGCAGGCGGGCCAGCCCCGAGTACTGGGGGGTGAGGCCGCACTGCGAGGCGGTGTTCACCAGCAGGATGGCCTTGCCCTTGTGGGAGGCGAGGCTGGTGGGCTCGTCGGACAGGGTGGTCAGCGGGATGTCGTACAGGCTCATCGAGCGCTCCTCTGCGGGCAGGGTGGGGCAAGGTCAAGGTGCATGGTGGAAGGACAACGGCATTGAGCGTAGGCCCCATGCCCAGGCCCTGTCCGGACGCCCCTACGCCCCGAACCCGATCAGTTGGTCCGCCGGGTCGTTGACCGGCTGCGGCATGCCCGTGAGGTCCATCACGAACAGCGGTATGCCCAGGTCGTCCGCGCGGGTGCGGGCGTCCTGCGTGTACCCGGCGAGCGCGAAGTAAACGCTGGTCGCGGACGCGGTGAGGCCGTTCAACCAGACGCACTCCACCGCCCGCAGGCCGGCCGGCGCGGTCGTCGGGTCCACCTGCGCGACGAGTCCGGGCGCCCGCAGGTCGACGGCGGCCGAGGGGATGGGGCGGCCGTCGGGCTGGCGCACGTCCTGGAAGCCGAGCCACCGCAGGTACAGCGCCGCCGTGGCCACCGCGTCCCGGGCCGTTCGGATGGTCACCGGGCGGAACGCGGGCCGGGGCACCGGTGCGGTCGGCGGCAGCGGTATGTGAGCGGGTCCCCGGCGGGTCCCCCGCCCGCCGGACGCGGCCGACGAGCCGGCCCGGCCACCGGGGCCCGCCGACCCGGACGGGCGCCCGGCACCCGGCGTACCGGAACCGGCGCCCGGCCCGGAAGCCAGGGCTCCCGGCGTACCGGCTCCCGGCGTACCCGCTCCCTGTGTACCGGCAGCCGACGGCCGGGCTCCCGGCGCGCCCGCCGCGGGCCCGGCAGCGCCGCGGCTCCCGGGCGCTTCCGTGCCGCTTGCTCCCGGCGGGGGCTCCGCGAGGCGCTCCAGCGGGTGTACCGGAAGCCGCACCACCGTCCCGCACGAGCCGCACCCCACCTCCGGCTGCGGCCACTCGCTCTCCCGTCCGCAGGACCCGCACCGCACCGCCACCCAGGTGTCCGACCAGGTGCGGTGCGTCAGCGGATCCGGCGGGGCGGACAGGTCCAGCGGCGGGACGACCGGGCTCCCGCAGGCGCAGGGGAAGACCGGGGCCGTGTAGCTGTTCTCGCGCAGGCACGCCGGGCAGCGCACCGGTACCGCTTCCGCCATGAGACCTGGACCCCCTCGTCGCTGTGCGTAGGTACATGCTCCACCACCGGCGACCGCCGGGGCGAGGGCGCCGCCCCTTTCCAGCGGAATCCGGCCGCGGAGCCGGACCTTTGTGCAACTCGCCGAACGAGACGCGGCTTTTGGTGGTTTCCGGGGTCCGCCACCGCCTTGACGCCGGAGAGAGTCGCCACTTAGCTTGTTCCGTATAGCAGAACAAAACTTCCGTATGACGGAAAAGCCTGACCGCCAGACCCGCAGGAGAACTCGATGCCCCGTATGACAGCCGCCGCCGCTGCAGTGGAGATCCTCAAGCTTGAGGGCGTTTCGCAAGCGTTCGGCGTGCCCGGCGCTGCGATCAACCCGTTCTACCGCGAGCTCAAGAACGTGGGCGGCATCAACCACACGCTGGCCCGCCACGTCGAGGGCGCCTCGCACATGGCCGAGGGCTACACGCGTGCCAAGGCGGGCAACATCGGTGTCTGCATCGGTACGTCCGGCCCCGCCGGCACCGACATGATCACCGGCTTGTACTCGGCGATCGCCGACTCGATCCCGATCCTGTGCATCACCGGTCAGGCTCCGGTCTCGAAGCTCCACAAGGAGGACTTCCAGGCCGTCGACATCGCCTCGATCGCCAAGCCCGTCACCAAGGCGGCGACCACCGTCCTGGAGGCCGCGCAGGTCCCCGGCGTGTTCCAGCAGGCCTTCCACCTGATGCGCTCCGGCCGTCCCGGCCCGGTCCTGATCGACCTCCCGATCGACGTCCAGCTGACCGAGATCGAGTTCGACCCCGAGACCTACCAGCCGCTGCCGGTCTACCAGCCGCGGGCGTCCCGCGCCCAGGCCGTCAAGGCCGTCGGGTTCCTGCTGGAGTCCGAGCGCCCGCTGATCGTCGCCGGCGGAGGCATCATCAACGCCGATGCCTCCGACCTGCTGGTCGAGTTCGCCGAGCTGACCGGCGTCCCGGTCATCTCCACCCTGATGGGCTGGGGCGTCATCCCCGACGACCACGAGCTGAGCGCCGGCATGGTCGGGGTGCAGACCTCGCACCGCTACGGCAACGCGACGTTCCTGGAATCGGACTTCGTCCTCGGCATCGGCAACCGCTGGGCCAACCGTCACACCGGCTACAACCTCGACGCGTACCTCGGCGACCGCAAGTTCGTCCACGTCGACATCGAGCCCACCCAGATCGGCAAGATCTTCGCCCCGGACTTCGGCATCGCCTCCGACGCCAAGGCCGCGCTGGAGCTCTTCATCGAGGTCGCCAAGGAGCTCAAGGCCGAGGGCAAGCTTCCGGACTTCTCCGCCTGGGCCGCCTCGGGCCAGGAGCGCAAGGCCACCCTCCAGCGCCGCACGCACTTCGACAACATCCCGATGAAGCCGCAGCGCGTGTACGAGGAGATGAACAAGGCCTTCGGCCCGGAGACCCGCTACGTCACCACCATCGGTCTGTCCCAGATCGCCGGTGCGCAGATGCTGCACGTCTTCAAGCCGCGCCACTGGATCAACTGCGGCCAGGCCGGCCCGCTCGGCTGGACCATCCCGGCCGCCATCGGCGCCGCCACCGCGGACCCGGAGACCCCGATCGTCGCGCTCTCGGGCGACTACGACTTCCAGTTCATGATCGAGGAGCTGGCGGTCGCCGCCCAGCACAAGGTCCCCTACGTCCACGTCCTCGTGAACAACGCCTACCTGGGCCTGATCCGTCAGGCGCAGGGCGGCCTCGGCATCAACTTCGAGGTCAACCTCGAATTCGAGAACATCAACACCCCCGAGCTGGGTGTCTACGGTGTCGACCACGTCAAGGTCGCCGAGGGCCTGGGCGTCAAGGCGATCCGCGTCACCGACCCGAACGAGCTGGGCGCCGCCTTCGAGCAGGCCAAGAAGCTGGCGCAGGAGTTCCGGGTTCCGGTCGTCGTCGAGGCCATCCTGGAGCGCGTCACCAACATCTCGATGAGCAAGACCGTCGACATGAGCGACGTCACCGAGTTCGAGGAGCTCGCGACCGAGCCGGGTCACGCCCCGACCGCGATCCGCCCGCTGGCGGTCTGATCGGCCCGGCGGCAGCGGTCCGGCGGTACCGGCCCGGCAGTACCCGACGGCCCCCGCCCCTCCGTGAGGAGGCGGTTTCCAGGGATCGTTGCAACACGTGGTTGTGTCGATCAGGCCGCGAGCAGTTTATGCAGGCGCTCGGCTGGGGTTTCCCAGCCGAGCGTTTTGCGTGGGCGGCCGTTGAGCTGGGCGGCGACGGCGTCGAGGTGCTCGTGGCTGTGGACAGTCAGGTCTGTGCCCTTGGGGAAGTACTGGCGGAGCAGGCCGTTCGTGTTCTCGTTCGATCCGCGTTGCCAGGGGCCGGCGGGGTCGCAGAAGTAGACCGGAACATCGGTGGCGACGGTGAAGGAGCCGTGGGCCGCCATTTCGCTGCCTTGGCCCCAGGTCAGCGAGCGCACCAGGTGTGCGGGCAGCGTCCGGACCGTCTCGACGAGGGCGTCGCGGACGTGTTCCGCGCTGCGGCCGTCGGGCAGGTGCGGGAGCATCACGTAGCGGGTGGCGCGTTCGACGCGGGTGCCGATGGCGGACCCGTTGTCCTTGCCGATGATCAGGGCGCCCTCCCAGTGGCCGGGCACGGCCCGGTCCTCTGCCTCGGCGGGGCGGTCGCTGATCATGACCATGGGGGTGGCGAAGCGGGGCTGTCGCTGCTGGGCCCGGCGGCGCGGTGTGCGGCGGGCGCGTCCCGAGCGCAGGGCGCGGGCCAGTTCGCGGCGGAGTTCGCCACGGCCCTGGACGTAGAGGGCCTGGACGTAGAGGGCCTGGTAGATCGTTTCGTGGACCACGTGCATCTCCGGCCGGTCGGGGAACGTCCGGCGCAGACTCTCGCAGATCTGTTCCGGGCTCCACTTCAGGTTCAGAGCGTCCTGGATGAAGTCCCTCGGTGCGGTGTTCTGGCCGATCTTCCCCGGCTTGGGGCGGGGCCGGCGGGCATCGGCGCGGGCCTGGGCCGCGTGTGGCCGGTACTGGCCGTTGTCCGGGTGGCGGTTGCGGCGTATCTCCCGGCTGACCGTGGACGGGCTGCGGCCCAGCTCAGCTGCGATCGTGCGGATGGTGGCCTTCTCGCGCAGCCGGTCGGCGATGTGGATCCTGCTCACGCCTTGCTGCATGAGCTGAAAGTAGGCACGCCGTTCCTCGGTCAGCGAACGGCGTCCCCGGTTCACCGAGCGGTCCCGGATCTCGAAGTCCATCGCATCCCCCTGGGCGGGGTGTTGCAACGATCCCTAGAACTTAAGGGAGGGCGGGGGCCGTTCCGCGTTGTACGCCGGGGCGCGGGTCCTCCTGCTCGGGGTGGGGGCCGAGTTCCACGTCGACCGCGCAGGCCACCCCTCGGTGTGTCCTGGAGTTCGACGAGCAGGACAGGGGCAGGGGCAGGGGCAGGAGCAGGACGGCGCGGGCGTCCTCGGTGTCCTTCAGGGCCTCGTCGACAGCTCCCGCCCGACATCCTGACTCGCCCGCCGCCGGACCCGGGAACGACAGAGCGCCGGGTCACGGGACCGTCCGTGACCCGGCGCTCCGGGTGGTTACCGCCCGACGGGGCGAGGCTGGCGCGACAGGACGTTCGCACCGCCGGGCGGCGTAGAAGGGGGAGGCTCCCGCGTCCCGGGCAGGGGGCGCTGTGCGCAGACCGTGTCCGGGGGAGGAGTTGCCGGGACCGTGGCGGTCGGCGACGAGAACTCCGGCGCCGTCTCCCTCAGGTCAAGAGACGGGCCTCGGAACCCATGACCACCGCACTGGTTCGCACGTCCGCCACGGTCCTCAGGCGACGCCAGTCGCACGGACTGGCGCAGTCGGCCCTCACCGCGTACCACCCCTCATCCGGGTCCGCGGTGCGGGCTCAGCACCCGGGGCCCGACCTCCCGTCAGGCCCCCGGTACACCTGGGCGGCTCAGGCGTCGCGCAGGGCGCGGACGGCCTCCTCGACGCGCTTGCCGTAGTCGGCGTCGGCGGCGTGGAAGTGAGCCAGGTTCTTCTCGATGACGTCTTCCAGGGTGACCTGCGACAAACCGCCGGCGATGTTCGCCACCAGGCGCTGCTTCTCGGCCTCCGACATCAGGCGATAGAGCTCACCGGCCTGGAAGAAGTCGTCGTCCTTGGTGTGGGCCGGGGCCTCGTGGGTGCCCGTGTAGCCGGAGACGGCCTTGGGGGCGCCCAGCGCCAGACCCGTCTCGACCGGACCCCGGTACGAGTTGGGCTCGTAGTTCTTGTCGTGGCGCGAGCCGTTGCGCAGCGCCATGACACCGTCGCGGCCGTAGTTCTCGGCCTTCGTCGCCTTCGGAGCGTTGACCGGCAGCAGGGTGTGGTTCACGCCGAGGCGGTAGCGCTGGGCGTCGGCGTACGCGAAGAGACGGCCCTGGAGCATCTTGTCCGGCGAGGCGGTGATGCCGGGGACGAAGTTGTTCGGGGAGAAGGCGGACTGCTCGACCTCGGCGAAGACGTTGTCCGGGTTGCGGTCGAGGACCAGGCGGCCCACGCGGCGCAGCGGGTAGTCGCTGTGCGGCCACACCTTGGTGAGGTCGAACGGGTTGAAGCGGTAGTCCGCGGCCTCGGCGGCGGGCATGATCTGGACGTGGAGGGTCCAGCTCGGGTTCACGCCGCGCTCGATCGCCTGCAGCAGGTCGGTCTGGTGCGAGTTGGCGTCCTGGCCGACCAGCTCGGCGGCCTGGTCGCTCGACAGGCAGCGGATGCCCTGGTTCGTCTTGAAGTGGTACTTGACGAAGAAGGCCTCGCCCTGCTCGTTGGTCCACTGGTACGTGTGGGAGCCGTAGCCGTTCATGTGGCGGTACGACGCCGGGATGCCGCGGTCACCCATGAGCCAGGTGATCTGGTGGGTCGCCTCGGGGGCGTGCGCCCAGAAGTCCCAGACGTTGTCCGGCTCCTGCTTGCCCGTGAAGGGGTCGCGCTTCTGGGAGTGGATGAAGTCGGGGAACTTGATCGGGTCCTTGATGAAGAACACCGGCGTGTTGTTGCCGACGAGGTCGTAGTTGCCCTCTTCGGTGTAGAACTTCAGCGCGAAGCCGCGTGGGTCGCGGACCGCGTCCGCACCGCCGAGCGAGTCCGCCACGGTGGAGAACCGCAGGAAGGTCTCGGTCTTCTTGCCGACCGTGTTCAGGAACGCGGCGCTGGTGTACGCGGTGACGTCGTCCGTCACCTCGAAGTAGCCGTACGCGGCCGAGCCGCGGGCGTGCACCACGCGCTCCGGGATGCGCTCGCGGTTGAAGCGGGCGAGCTTCTCAAGGAGCTGCTGGTCCTGGACCAGGAGCGGGCCACCGACGCCGGCGGTGGCGGAGTTCTGGTTGTCGGCGACCGGGGCGCCGGACTCGGTCGTCAGCGTGCGCTTCGACATGGTGACCTTCCGTACGGGAAACTGCTGGCGGAAAGTGTCTTCCGTCATGCGGAACAGCCTAAATTCGGCGCGAACCAAACGTCAACAGTTTGTTGAACAAAGATGAGGGAGGTGATCCGGACGGCGCCGGCGCTTGGGCGCGACAGGACAGGTGTCAGCACCGGCACCATCCGGAGACTCGGGTCCCCGCGAGGGGAGTGCGGACCGGCGGGCGGGCCCGCCGGTCCGGGGCATCAGACCTGGGCGCCGGAGAGGCGCTCGACGGCGCGCAGCAGGGCCGAGTGGTCCAGACCGCCGTCGCCCTGGGCGCGCAGCGAGGCGACCAGCTGGGCGACGACCGCGCCGACCGGCAGGGCGGCACCCACGTTGCGGGCGGCGTCGGTGACGATGCCCATGTCCTTGTGGTGCAGGTCGATCCGGAAGCCGGGCTTGAAGTCGCGGTTCAGGAAGTTGTCCTTCTTGCGGGTCAGGACCGTGGAGCCGGCCAGACCGCCGCCCAGGACGTCGAGCGCGGCCTTGAGGTTCACGCCCGACTTCTCCAGGAAGACGACGGCCTCGGCGCACGCCTGGATGTTCACCGCGACGATGAGCTGGTTGGCGGCCTTCACGGTCTGGCCGGAGCCGTGCGGGCCGCAGAGCACGATGGTCTTGCCGAGGGCCTGGAGGACCGGCAGGGCCTCGTCGAAGTCGGCCTGCTCGCCACCCACCATGATCGACAGGACGGCCTCGATGGCGCCGGCCTCGCCGCCGGACACCGGGGCGTCGATGACGCGGATGCCCTTCTCGGCGGCGTTCTTCGCGAGGTCGATCGAGGTCTGCGGGGTGATCGACGACATGTCGATGATCAGCGCACCGGACTTCGCGTTCTCCAGGATGCCGTTCTCACCGTAGGAGATGGCCTCGACCTGCGGGGAGGCGGGCACCATCGTGATGATGACGTCGGCGTCCTGGACGGCCTCGGCGATGGATCCGGCGGCGCTGCCGCCGGCGGCGGCCAGGCGGTCCAGCTTGTCCTGCTCCAGGGTGAAGCCGGTGACCGGGTAGCCGGCCTTCAGGAGGTTCTCGGCCATGGGGGAGCCCATGATGCCGAGGCCGATCCAGGCGACGTTGGGGAGGTTGCTCATGATGAGGGTCCTTCTCTTAATGCTTTGTACGAAGAGTTCGTGACGTGCCTGGCTGATCGCCCGGACTTTGTCCGCCTACCGCGCGGCGCGGGCCCCGGCCGGCAGCCAGGCGAAGGACGCGGCAGCGTCGGCGGCCTTGTACTCCAGGCCTACGTAGCCCTCGTATCCGGCCTTCCTCAGCTGGTCGAGCAGCTCTTCGAGGGGCAGCTCGCCGGTGCCGGGGGCACCTCGCCCGGGCTTGTCCGCGATCTGGACGTGCCCGGTCTTGGCGGCGTATTTTTCGATGACCTCGGAGAGGTCCTCATCGTTCATCGCCAGGTGGTACAGGTCGAGCAGGAACTTGGCGTTGCCGAGGCCGGTGGCCTCGTTCACCTTGTCCACCACCTCGATGCCGGCCGGGGCGCTCACCAGCGGGTAGAGCGGCGACTCGGGCTTGTTGAGGGTCTCGATCAGGAGGATCGCCCCGACGCGGTCGGCGGCCCGGGCGGCCGCGACCAGGTTCTCCAGGGCGAGCTCGTCCTGTACGGCCGGGTCCACTCCTTCGACGCGGTTGCCGTAGAGGGCGTTCAGCGCCTTGCAGCCGACCGAGGCCGCGAAGTCCGCGGCCACGTTGATGTTGGCGTTGAAGCGCTCCGACTCCTCGCCGGGCACCGAGACCGCACCGCGGTCCGGGCCCGGCAGCCGGCCGGCGTAGAAGTTCAGGCCCACCAGCTGGGTGCCGGCGTCCTCAAGGGCGTTCTTGAGGGCGTCGAGCTCCTCCTGTGCCGGGGTGGGGGTCTCGATCCAGGGCCACCACAGCTCGACCGCCGTGAAGCCCGCCGCGGCGGCAGCCGCGGGGCGCTCCAGGAGCGGGAGTTCCGTGAAGAGGATCGACAGGTTCACATCGAAGCGCTGGTCCGTGTATCCCATGAGGGGTATGCGCTCCTTCCGTATTGCGGAAGTTATTTTCTGCTTGACGGAAGACTGCATCGAGGTTCGCGTGGCTGTCAAGTACGGACTGCCGAAAAGTCCGGAGTCCCGGGTAGCTTGACCGGGTGCGATTGAGAGTGGAGTTCACGACCGAGCCCTTCGATCTCGAAGAGGCCCCCGCCCATGCCGTGGCCGCTCGCGAGGTCATCCAGAAGGCCCAGCTGGACGCGGTGGACGTCGGCCCGTTCGGCAATACGGCCGAGGGCGAGACCGACGCGGTCCTCGTCGCGGTGACCGCGCTGCTGCGCGATTCCCTGGAGGCCGGAGCGACCCGGGTCTCGCTCCAGGTCAACGTGATCGGGGAGGAGGCGCCGTGACCGAACCCCGTGACCACCCGTTCGTCACCGCGGTGAAGCCGCTCGTGGACGCGATGGGGGGCGAGCTGATGGATCCGGCCCTGGCTCAGCCCGACGACGTCGTGCTCACCTGGGAGGGGCAGGAGCTGCTGGCCGTCCGCCTGCCCCAGCTGTCCGACTCGCTGGACCACATCCTGGCGGCCTTGGAGCGCCGGCACGGCGTACCGTTGTCGCAGCTCGACCGGAAGTCCAAGCAGGACGTGGTGCGGATACTGGAGGCGCGGGGCGCCTTCTCCGTGCGGCACGGTGTGGAGACGGTCGCGGGCGCCCTGGGCGTAAGCCGTTTCACGGTCTACAACTACCTGAACAGGGAAAACCCCAACAAGAACAGCCAAGAGTGAACGCCCACTGACCCGCAGCGACGAGCCGCCGCCCGATTCACCCGGGCGGCGGCTTTTGTGTACGGGAATTTCAACAAAGTGTTGACGCCGTGTTGTCGAGGGCGTTAGCTATGCGCAGCCCGTCAAAGCAACAACAGGCCACGGAGGCCTACCGTGACTTCGAGTCCGACCCCGGGTCTCACCCGGTTCAACGCCTTGGACGACAGCGCGGCCGCGGCCGAGCTGCACGAGGTGTGCGCCAGTTCGGCATGGGGCAGCAAGCTTCTCGCCCAGCGCCCCTTCACCAGCGCGGAGTCCCTGTTCTCGGCCAACGAGTCCGCCATGGCGGAGCTCACCGCCGCGGACCTGGGCGAGGCGATGGGCGGCCACGCGCCGATCGGCCGGCCGAAGCCGGGAGACCCGACCTCCGCCCGCGAGCAGCGCGGTATGGCCGGTGCCTCGCAGGAGCTCAAGACCGAACTCCTCGAACTGAACCTGGCCTACCAGGAGAAGTTCGGCCACGTGTTCCTCATCTGCGCCACCGGTGCGACCGGTGAGTTCATGCGGGACGCGGTCAAGGTCCGGATCGACAACTCGCCGGAGCAGGAGCGGGAGATCGCCCGCGGTGAGCTCGTCAAGATCAACAAGATCCGCCTGACCCGACTCGCAGAGGGAGAGTGAGCACATGAGCACCGAGACCACGGCGTCGGTGTCCACGCACATCCTGGACACCAGCATCGGCAAGCCCGCCGAAGGCGTCGCCATCGCGCTGTCGGCCCGCACCGGGCTCGACGGCGAGTGGTCGGCCCTGGGCGGCTCCGCCACCGACGCGGACGGGCGCTGCAAGAACCTGCCGGCGCTGCCGGAGGGCACCACCCACGTACGTCTCGACTTCGAGACCGAGACGTACTTCTTCAGTGAGCACAGTTCCAAGAAGCAAGCCGAGGCGCAGCAGGACGCCCCCCGCGTAAGGGACAGCGGTGCGTTTTTCCCGGAAGTGACGATCACCTTCGCTGTCACCCCCGGCGAGCACTACCACGTACCGCTGCTGCTCAACCCGTTCGGCTACTCCGTTTACCGAGGGAGCTAGCATGGCCACGATTCTGGGCCAGAACCAGTACGGCAAGGCAGAGAACCGCGTCGTCAAGATCACGCGGGACGGCGACACCCACCACATCAAGGACCTGAACGTCTCGGTCGCCCTCTCCGGCGACATGGACGACGTCCACTACTCCGGCTCGAACGCCAACGTCCTTCCGACGGACACCACCAAGAACACGGTGTACGCCTTCGCCAAGGAGCACGGCATCGAGTCCGCCGAGCAGTTCGGCATCCACCTGGCGCGCTGGTTCGTGAACAGCCAGGAGCCGATCCAGAAGGCGCGCATCCGGATCGAGGAGTACGCCTGGGACCGGATCGCGACCTCGGACGCCAACTCCAAGTTCATCGGCGCCGACGAGGTGAACCACTCCTTCGTCCGCCAGGGCATGGAGACCCGCGTCACCCAGATCACGTACGACGGCCAGAACTGGGAGGTCGTCTCCGGCCTCAAGGACCTGGTCGTCATGAACTCCACGAACTCCGAGTTCTGGGGTTACGTGAAGGACAAGTACACGACGCTGAAGGAGGCCTACGACCGCATCCTGGCCACCCAGGTGTCGGCCCGCTGGCGCTTCAACTGGTCGGACGACGAGCAGCGGATGCCCCACTGGGAGAAGTCCTACGCCGAGGTCCGCAAGCACATGCTCCAGGCCTTCGCGGAGACCTACTCCCTCTCGCTGCAGCAGACCCTCTACCAGATGGGTTCGCGCATCATCAACCACCGTTCGGAGATCGACGAGGTCCGCTTCTCGCTCCCGAACAAGCACCACTTCCTCGTCGACCTGGAGCCCTTCGGCCTCAAGAACGACAACGAGGTCTACTTCGCCGCCGACCGCCCGTACGGCCTGATCGAGGCGACCGTCCTCCGGGACGGCGTTGACGCCCGCATCCCCGTGGACATGACCAACCTCTGACGCGGCACGCGCGTCCCGGGGCTCCGCAGTGGCCCCGGGACCGCGCGACACCCTTCAAGCTCGCTGAATCGGCACCCGGACGCATCACACGGGGCGGCAGTACTGTCAGCTGTCAAGGCCCCCGGCTCCGGCACTCAAATCTCCTGGGCCTTGCCGTGCCCGTACCGCCACTGAAAGCACGAGGAAGTCCCATGGCAGCATCGGCAGCCCTTGACGGCGCGGTCGAGCGCATCGTCATCGAGAACTGCGCGATCGCGACCGTCGACGCGAACGACACCGAGTACGCCTCGGGCCACGTGGTCGTCGCCGGCAACAGGATCGAGTCGATCGGTGCGGGCAAAGCCCCCGAGAACCTCGACAACGTGGTCCGCCGCATCGACGGCACGGGTCACCTCGTCACCCCCGGTCTGGTCAACACCCACCACCACTTCTACCAGTGGATCACCCGGGGTCTGGCCACCGACCACAATCTCTTCAACTGGCTCGTCGCGCTGTACCCGACGTGGGCGCGCATCGACGAGCAGATGACGTACACGGCGGCCCAGGGCTCCCTGGCCGCGATGGCCCGCGGTGGTGTCACCACCGCCATGGACCACCACTACGTGTTCCCCAAGGGCTCCGGCGACCTCTCCGGCTCGATCATCCGCGCCGCTTCCGAGATGGGCGTCCGCTTCACCCTCGCCCGCGGCTCCATGGACCGCAGCGAGAAGGACGGCGGCCTGCCCCCGGACCACGCCGTCGAGACCCTTGAGGGCGCGCTCGCCGACACCGAGGCGACCGTGAAGAAGTACCACGACGCCTCCTTCGACGCGATGACCCAGGTCGCCGTCGCCCCGTGCTCCCCCTTCTCGGTCTCCACCGAGCTGCTGAAGCAGGGCGCCGAGCTGGCCCGCCGCCTGGGCGTGCGCATGCACACGCACGGCTCCGAGACCGTCGAGGAAGAGCAGTTCTGCAAGCAGCTGTTCGGCATGGGCCCGACCGACTACTTCGAGTCGACCGGCTGGCTCGGCGAGGACGTGTGGATGGCGCACAGCGTCCACATGAACGACTCCGACATCGCCGCGTTCGCCCGCACCAGGACCGGTGTCGCGCACTGCCCGTCCTCCAACGCCCGTCTGGCCGCCGGCATCGCCCGGGTACCGGACATGCTGGCCGCCGGTGTACCGGTCGGCCTCGGCGTGGACGGCACCGCCTCCAACGAGTCCGGTGAACTGCACACCGAGCTGCGCAACGCGCTGCTGATCAACCGCCTGAACCCGGTCCACCGCGAGCGCGCCCTGAACGCGCGCCAGGCCCTGCGCCTCGGTACGTACGGCGGTGCGCAGGTCCTCGGCCGCGGCGACAGCATCGGTTCGCTGGAGGCCGGCAAGTGCGCCGACCTCGTGATGTGGAACCTGAGCACCTTCCTGCACTCCTCGATCGCCGACCCGGTCACCGCGCTGGTCTTCGGCGCCGCGGCTCCGGTGACGGCCTCGTTCGTCAACGGCAAGCAGATCGTGGAGAACAACCGACTCCTCTTCGCCGACGAGGACGCCATCGCCGTGTCCACGCGGGAAGAGGCCCAGCGCCTCGCGCGGATCTCCGCGCAGGCCTGATCCCCCGGAGTCCGGCCGGGGGGGACGGCCCCCGGTCGGTAGCCGCGGACCCGAGCGGGGTCCGTCGGCAGCCGATCCCGGGAAGCGCCTGCGGACCTCCGTGGGCGCCCCCGGGGCCGGTGACTCGTGCCACCGGCTCCACCGCGGCGGAACCGACTCGGGCGAATCGATTCCGCACCCTCGGGACACCTCGGACACGACGTTCGGCGCACCCGACGTTCGACGCACCCGACGTTACGGCGCACCCGACGTTGGGCGCACCACCCACAACTGAACACAGGCTCGACTCGCACCGCTTTCGCACCACCTCCATGACACCCACGTCCCTGCCAACGTGTTTAACCGACCGGAGGAAGCCGTGGCCGCAACGCCCAGGTTTCGCAAAGACGCAGTCGCAGTACCGGAGGAGAAGCACCCGGTCGACGAGACCCTGCCTCCGCTGAAGATGTTCACGAGCGGCCTCCAGCACGTGGCCGCCATGTACGCGGGTGTCGTCGCCCCGCCCATGATCGTCGGACCCGCCGTCGGTCTCTCCGCGACCGAGACCGCCTTCCTGATGGGCGCCTCGCTCTTCACCGCCGGCCTCGCCACCCTGCTCCAGACCCTCGGCTTCTGGAAGATCGGCGCCAAACTCCCCTTCGTCAACGGCGTTTCCTTCGCCGGTGTGACTCCGATGATCGCGATCGGCAAGGGAGAGGGGGACAACGCCGTCCCCATCATCTTCGGCGCGATCATCGTCGCCGGCGCGGTCGGCTTCCTCGCCGCCCCCTACTTCGGCAAGCTGGTCCGCTTCTTCCCGCCGGTCGTCACCGGAACGGTCATCACCCTGATCGGCGTCTCGCTCCTGCCGGTGGCCTTCAACTGGTCGCAGGGCGGGAACAGTGCCGCCACCGACTACGGCTCGGTGAAGAACATCGGGATGGCCGCCGCCACCCTCGTCATCGTGCTGCTGATGCGCAAGTTCCTGCGCGGCTTCCTCCAGCAGATATCCATCCTGCTCGGCCTGGTCGCCGGTACGCTCATCGCCCTGCCGCTGGGCATGACGAGCTTCGACGCCGTCCGCAACGCCTCCGTCGTCGGCTTCCCGACCCCGTTCCACTTCGGCGCCCCGCAGTTCCAGGTGGCCGCCATCATCTCCATGTGCATCGTCATGCTCGTCTGTATGACCGAGTCCACCGCCGACATCCTGGCGCTGGGCAGGATCGTCGGACGTCCGGCGGATGCGAGGACCATCGAGGGCGGCCTGCGCGCCGACGCCCTGGGCAGCGCGATCAGTCCGCTGTTCAACGGCTTCATGTGCAGCGCCTTCGCGCAGAACATCGGCCTCGTCGCCATGACCAAGGTGCGCAGCCGCTTCGTCGTCGCAGCCGGCGGCGGCATCCTCATCCTGCTCGGGCTGTGCCCGATGGCCGCCTCCGTGATCGGCGTGGTTCCGCTGCCGGTCCTCGGCGGCGCGGGCATCGTCCTCTTCGGCTCGGTCGCCGCCAGCGGAATCCAGACCCTGGCGGGCGCGGCCATGGAGAAGGGCGAGAACGCCCTGATCGTCGCCGCCTCGGTGGGCATCGGCCTGATCCCGATCGCCGCGCCGCAGTTCTACCACGCCTTCCCGAAGGACCTGCTGGTCGTCCTCGACTCCGGCATCAGCACCGGCTGCGTCGTGGCCATCCTGCTGAACCTGGCCTTCAACCACCTCGGCGCCGGGAACGGCACGGCCCGGGCCGTCGCGGACCCGGTGCCGGCGCACTGACGACCCGGCCGCCCGCGTCGGCCGCGCGCACGCCACCCGCCGCGGGTGTGGCGTGCGCGCGCCGCGCCCGTACGTCCGGGGTGAGTGCCGTCACGGCGCCCCGGGCGTCCACAGCATCAGGTTGCTCATCAGTTCGGCCTGCTCGATCGCGTCGTCCAACGCGTGGTGGGTGTGGCGCCGCTTCGACAGAAGGTCGCGGGGCATGCGGCCCTTCACGGCAGCCCGCAGCGGGACCCGCGCCTTCGTCGCGTACAGGGTCTTCATGTCCAGGCAGCCGGAGTGGCCGAACGGGCTGTCGCCGCCGAAGGACATCAGGTACCAGTACAGGAACGTCCAGTCGAAGGAGGCCGGGTAGCCGCACATCACCGGTTGGGCCCCCGCCGACACCTCGCGCACCCAGGCGGCAAACTCGGCCATCGCCGCCGCCGGTTCGGCACCCTCCCGCACCAGCCGGTCGCGGTCCAGCCCGCTGACGGCCAGCGCCTCGGGCACGTACTGGTCGCTGATCGGCCGCAACTCGCGGTAGAACGTGAGCCGTTCCGGATCGGCGGCCGTATACGAGGCGCCGTCCTGGCGCCCGGCGACGGCGGCCCCGAAGCTGATCATGGAGTACGGACCCGGGATGGGGCCGTCGGCCTCGATGTCGACGGAGATGTAGAGACTGGGACGTGCGGTACGCGATGCCATGCGCGTGAGCATGCCAGCCGGCCCGGCGCCGTTCACCGGGATTTACGCTGCCCGCCAGGAGGGCGCGATGCCGTCCGTCGCGTCGTTCGAGGCCCCGGCGGGCAACGTCCTGTCGGCTGCCGGAAGACCGCCCTAGGAGGCGGGGGTCAGGAACATGCCCGTCTGGTCGGCGCCCGGGGTGTTCTTGCAGCTGAAGCCGGAGGCGGCCGGCTGCGCCGCCACCAGGGCGAGGCAGCGCCCCGCCGCCAGCTGTCCGAAGTGGTTCGGGTGCATGGACTCCTGGATCAGCCCCTGGGTCTCGCTGCTGTCGATCCAGCGCGCCCACTCACTGGTCTTGGCCGAGGCCGGCGCGGTGGCGCTGACCTGCTTGCTCGCCCTGGCGCACACCTCACGCCCCTGGAGCATGTCCCGCAGGTCCAGGAACTGCACCCCCTTGGCCGCGGCGACCCCCTTGAGGCGGTTCGCGAGCTGCGGCACCAGCGAGTCCCGCGCCCAGTCGGAGTCACGGTTCCAGAACGGGCACCCGCCCGTGTTCAGCCGGCTCCAGTCGCTCTGCGTGTAGCGGTTCTCCGTGCCGCGCGGGATCGGCGAGGGGTAGGACTGCAGCACGATCCGGTAGGAGGAGTCGGTGTAGCCGGCGCCCCGCATCACCGCCCGTACCTCGTCCACGGACTTGCCGACGTCGGCCATCACCGCGTCGATCTTCTGGTCCACCCCGTACTGCTGGTCGTCGTAGCAGTAGGAGTTCCAGATGATGAAGTCGTACGCGCAGTCCTTGATGATCTCCGCGAAGCCGAGGTCGTTCCCGCCGACGGACAGCGCGATGACCTTGACGTCGTGGGACGCGGCCACGGTCGCGAGCCGGTCGGCCTGCGGGGCCTCGCCCTTGAAGGCCGTACCGCCGTTGGCGGCGCGGAACACGTTCTGCGCGGTCGCCCCGGAGCAGGCCAGGTTCACGGCGACATCGGCGATGGGCCCGGCGCTGCGGACCTCGGCGGAGTCGGAGCGGTGGCACCCGCCCGCGGTGCTCCCGTACACCTTGCCGGGGTCGTAGACGCTGCCGCTGACCCAGCCCCGGTCGGTGCCGGCGCGGCTCCCGGTGTCGGTCAGGCTGTTGCCCTTCCAGCGTCCGGCTTCACCGGAGATGTAGCTGTCGCCCAGGGAGACCACGGCGGTGGGCCCGGTCCCGGGGCCGGCCGCCGACGTTCCGGCGCCACCGGCCATCAGCGCCCCGACGGTCAGGGGCACGACCATGCCGGTCCTGGCCAGTCGTCGCACACGACTGCGGTGCCGGTCCTTGCTGACGTTGCGGAATCCGATCACTGCGGAACTCCTGCGGTCGGCCACGCGCGAGTCGGGAACAACTGCGGTGCGTGGCTGCTCTAGTGGGGGTACCGCCGGCCGGTGGCAACCGGAAAGGTGACACGCCGCACGTTGTTACCGCTAGGTAGCCGCAGATTACGATGAAGTAACGACCGACCGACCGATCGTTCGGGTTCTCGCCGGCTCGGCTCCGCTTCGCCGTTCGCCTTCGAGAACGGCTCCGCCCCCGCGCCCTGGGGGCGACGGGGGCGGAGCCTGCCGTGCTCTGTCTGTTCGACCGCTGTGCGTCCGGCCGAACGAGGCTTGCTAGCCGGCCAGTTGGTCGTACGCGGGGAGCGTCAGGAAGTCCGCGTAGTCCGCGTCCAGGGAGACCTGGAGCAGCAGGTCGTGGGCCTGCTGCCAGGTGCCGGTCGTGAAGGCCTCCTCGCCGACCTCGGCGCGGATGGCGGCCAGTTCCTGAGCGGCGATGGTGCGGGTCAGCTCGGCCGTGGCGAGCTCGCCGTTCTCGAAGACCACACCGGCGTTGATCCACTGCCAGATCTGCGAACGGGAGATCTCGGCGGTGGCCGCGTCCTCCATCAGGCCGAAGATGCCGACGGCGCCGAGGCCGCGCAGCCACGCCTCGATGTAGCGGATGCCGACCTGGACCGCGTTGCGCAGGCCCTCGTACGTCGGCTTCGCGTCCAGGGAGTCGATCGCGATGAGCTCGCCGGGGGCCACCGAGACGTCCTCGCGGAGGCGGTCCTTCTGGTTCGGCTTCTCGCCGAGCACCGCGTCGAAGGAGGCCATGGCGATCGGGACCAGGTCCGGGTGGGCAACCCAGGAGCCGTCGAAGCCGTCGCCCGCCTCGCGGTCCTTGTCGGCCTTGACCTTCTCGAACGCGACCTTGTTGACCTCGGCGTCCTTGCGGGACGGGATGAAGGCCGCCATGCCGCCGATGGCGTGCGCGCCGCGCTTGTGGCAGGTGCGGACCAGCAGTTCGGTGTACGCCCGCATGAACGGGGCGGTCATGGTGACCGCGTTGCGGTCCGGCAGGACGAACTTCTCGCCGCCGTCACGGAAGTTCTTGACGATGGAGAAGAGGTAGTCCCAGCGGCCCGCGTTCAGGCCCGCCGCGTGGTCGCGCAGCTCGTAGAGGATCTCCTCCATCTCGTACGCGGCGGTGATGGTCTCGATGAGGACCGTGGCGCGGACGGTGCCCTGCGGGATGCCGACGTAGTCCTGGGCGAAGACGAAGATCTCGTTCCAGAGGCGCGCCTCCAGGTGCGACTCCGTCTTCGGCAGGTAGAAGTACGGGCCCTTGCCGAGCTCGATCAGGCGCTTCGCGTTGTGGAAGAAGTACAGGCCGAAGTCGACGAGCGCGCCCGAGGCGGAGGCGCCCTCGAACTGGAGGTGGCGCTCCTGGAGGTGCCAGCCGCGCGGCCGCATCACGACGGTCGCGAGCTGGTCGGCGGGCTTGAGGGCGTA
This sequence comes from Streptomyces sp. NPDC055254, assembly GCF_053606025.1. Classification (NCBI taxonomy): domain Bacteria; kingdom Bacillati; phylum Actinomycetota; class Actinomycetes; order Kitasatosporales; family Streptomycetaceae; genus Streptomyces; species Streptomyces sp. NPDC055254. The sequence continues at coordinate 123,784 of NZ_JBSGQV010000003.1, forward strand.
CGACTTGCCGGTGCGCGCGTCCGTGAAGTCGATGCGGCGCTCGTAGGCGTCGATGAGGTTGAGCTGGCCGAGGACGACGTTTTCCCAGGTGGGAGCAGAGGCGTCCTCGAAGTCGGCGAGCCAGACCTTGGCGCCCGAGTTCAAGGCGTTGATGGTCATCTTGCGGTCCGTCGGACCGGTGATCTCCACCCGGCGGTCGTTCAGCGCGGCCGGGGCCGGCGCCACCTTCCAGTCGCCCTCGCGGACCTGTGCGGTGTCCGGGAGGAAGTCGAGGGTGGACGTACGGGCGATCTCGGCGCGGCGCTCGGCGCGGCGGGCGAGGAGCTCGGCGCGGCGGGGGGCGAACCGCCGGTGCAGCTCGGCCACGAAGGCGAGGGCCGCTTCGGTGAGGACTTCGTCCTGCCGGGGCAGGGGCTCGGCGTCGACGATGGCCAGCGGGGACGGCGCTGGTGCGGACATATCTGTCACTCCTTCAGCGGCGGTGCCTGGCGGCCGCGGGGGAATGCTCGCGCGAGACGGCACGCAGTGCCGTCGGGTGTGGAGAGTTCCGCAATACGGTCGCGGGCGCCGTCTGGGGGTTCAGGGCGCTTCTGACCAGTGGATAGTAATTTCCTCATGGTGGAAGTTCAATGGTTTGTTGATGTCGAGATTCTCAGAGTCGACAGATTCCGGTTGCCCGTGGCCCCCAGTGCCATTCCCGTCACACCCCGCTCAGGCGAGTCGGGCCAGGTCGGGCGGCGTGTCGATGTCGAAGGCCTCCGCGATGTCCCCGCACTCCACCAGGGTGAGCTCCCCGGCGTGGCGCGCCAGGTGCACTCGCGCGCCCTGGTCGCCCGTCGCCGTCGCCGCGATGTCCGCCCAGCGCTCCGCGCCGAACAGCACCGGATGGCCGCGCTCCCCGCCGTACGCCGCCGCCGCCAGGCTGGCCGGGGAGCGGTACGCCGCCCGGACCCGGGCCACGGCCGCCGCGCCGATCCCGGGCTGGTCCACCAGCGAGACCAGCGCCGCGGCCGCGCCCGTACCGGCCAGCGAGGCGAGGCCGACCCGCAGGGAGGAACCCATGCCCTCCGCCCAGTCCGGGTTGTCCACGACCGCACAGCCCGCGAGGTCCGCGCGCTCGCGGACCTCGGCCGCGGAGGCGCCGAGCACCACGTGCACCGGGCCGCAGCCCGCCTCGCGCAGCACCCGTACGGCGTTCTCCACGAGCGGCCGCCCCCGGTAGGGGAGCAGGGCCTTCGGCCGGCCGCCGAGGCGCCGGCCGCCGCCGGCCGCCAGGAGCAGGCCCGCGACGAGCGGCCCGCCCCTCTCCGGAGCCGGAGCCGGAGCCGGGGAAGGCTCCGGCCCCGGCCGCGGAGCGGTCAGTGTCGGATCGGTGTGGCGCGGCGCGGCGCCCCGCGCTTCGGTGTGCTCTGACATAACGGTGATTCTTGCTCCTGCGCCCGGACCGCCGTGCGCCGTCCGGCGGTCAGGGCGCGCCGCACGGAGGCCAGCGCGGCCCCGATCCGCAGCGGTTCTGAGATCCGGTTCTCGGTGGCGGCCAGCAGAGCTCGTTCGTCGCGATCGGTCAGCATCTCGGCTTCTCCTTGCCAATCGGGGGCCAATACGGCGAGTCTGTCCCTCGATTGGCCTGGCCGGCAGAGCCAATCAGGGGAGGTTGGCATGGCAAACGGGCGAGTGGTCCAGACGGCGGACAGAACCATCGGCAGCCGCCAGCTCGCGGCGCTGCTGCCCGCCGAAGTGCTGGCCAAGCCCGGCTACCGGGCGCTCGCCGACGCCGTCCGCACCCTGATCCTCGACGGCCGCGTCGCGCTCCACGTCAGACTGCCCGCCGAGCGCGAGTTCGCCGACGCGGTCGGCGCCAGCCGCGCCACCGTCACCGGTGCCTACGACCTGCTGCGCGAGAGCGGCTACGTACGCAGCCGGCGCGGCTCCGGAACCTGGACCGAGCTCCCCGACGGGCACCGCCCGGTCGGCGCCCACGCCCTGGTCGGGGCGGGCGGCTACAGCCCCGACGGGGACCCGGGCATCGACCTGGCCATCGCCGCCATGGGCGCCCCGGACGGCAGTCTCACCGATGCCCTCGCCTGGGCCGCCGCCCGGCTGCCCGGCGTCGCCCGAAGCCCCGGCTACCACCCCTTCGGCCTGCCTGACCTGCGGACCGCCGTCGCCGAGCGGTTCACCCGGCGCGGGCTGCCCACCCGCCCCGAGCAGATCCTGGTCACGGCCGGGGCCCAGCAGGCCTTCTCGCTGGTCGTCAGCCTGCTCTGCCGGGCCGGGGACCGCGTCGTCACCGAGAACCCGACCTACGCCAACGCCCTGGACGCCCTGCGCCACGCCCGGCTGCGCACCGGCTCCATCGCCGTCTCCGACGCGGGCTGGGACATGGAGATAGCCGAGTCCACGCTGCGCCAGACCGTGCCGAGGCTGGCCTACGTGATCCCCGACTTCCAGAACCCGACCGGCGCGCTCATGCCGCCCGAGCAGCGGCTGCGGCTGCTCGCAGCGACCCGGCGCACCGGAACCTGGCTGGTGGTCGACGAGACCGTCGCCGACATCGCCCTGGACGTCCCGGCGCCCGCGCCCCTGGCCTCACTGGCCCCGCGCGGCGGCGCGGACCACGTGGTGACCATCGGCTCGCTCAGCAAGACGCACTGGGGCGGCCTGCGGGTGGGCTGGATCCGGGCCACCGCGAAGATGATCGCCGAGCTGACGGCCGTGCGGGTCGCGGCCGACATGAGCGGCTCCGTCCTCGACCAGCTGGTCGCGCTCCCGCTGATGGAGGGCCTCGACCGGTCGCTGCCCCCGCGCCTCGCGCAGCTGCGCACGCAGCGCGAGGCCCTGGTGCGCTCGCTCCAGCGGCACACCCCGGAGTGGTCCTGGCAGCTTCCGCCGGGCGGGCTCTCGCTCTGGGTGGACCTCGGCGAGGCCGTCAGCTCCCCCCTCGCCGAGCGGGCGGCGGCGGCCGGGGTCCACATCGGGCGCGGAGCCCGCTTCGGAGTGGACCCGGGCACCTTCGAGCACCGGCTGCGCATCCCGTACACCCTCCCCCCGGAGCGGCTGGACGAGGGCGTGCGGCGCCTCGCGAGCGCCCTCCACGACGGCGTCCCGCTGCCGTCGACGGTCGAGCGCCCGCACTGGGTGGCGTGACGCGCCCGCCGCCCGGTCCCGCACGAGGACGCGGTGGCCGCCGGGGGAGCGGGCGGCGGTGCGGCCGCCCTCAGCGCGTGCGGATCAGCCGCCGGCTGCCGGCCGCCGCCACCGCCGAGGTGCGGGAGTCGACGCCGAGCTTGGCGTAGATGTGCACCAGGTGGGATTTGACCGTGGCCTGGCTGAGGAAGAGCTTCTTGGAGATCTGCTGGTTCGACAGCCCGTCCGCGACCAGTTGCAGCACCTCCAGCTCCCGCTTCGTCAGTGCCTCCGCCGGGGTCCGCATACGGTCCATCAGCCGCAGGGCCACCGCCGGTGCCAGCGCCGACTGACCGGCCGCGGCGGTCCGCACGGCCGCCGCCAGCTCTTCCGGCGGCGCGTCCTTGAGCAGGTAGCCGGAGGCGCCCGCCTCCACCGCCGCCAGGATGTCGGCGTCCGTGTCGTACGTGGTCAGGACGAGCACCCGGGGCGCTCCCGGGCGGGCCGTGATCAGCGCCGTCGCCTCGGAGCCGTGCATGCCGGACCCGAACTGGAGGTCCATCAGGACCACGTCCACCGGCGCGGCCCCCGCCAGCTCCACCGCCCGCTCGGCGGTCGCGGCCTCCGCGACCACGGCGAAGTCCGGTTCGGTGTCGAGCACCGCGCGCAACCCGGCCCGTACCACCGGGTGGTCGTCGGCCAGCAGCAGCCGGATGGTCATCAGGGGGCCTCCACGGGCAGCGGCAGGGTGACGGCCACGGCGGTGCCCTGGCCGGGATCGGACTCCACGGTGAACAGGCCGCCCAGCGACTGCGCGCGCGAGCGCATCGCCGGCAGCCCGAAGCCGCCGCCGGATCCCGACGCGGCGCGGGAGGGGTCGAAGCCCCGTCCGTCGTCCACGATGTCCAGGGTGACGGAGGCGTCCATGAAGGTCAGGGTGATCTCGGCGCGCCCCGCCCGGGCGTGCCGCACCACGTTGGCCAGCGCCGACTGCGCGATCCGCAGCAGGGCCACCTCGTAGGGCGTGGGCAGCACCCGCGGACCGCCGCTCAGCGAGAACCGCACCCGGGGCCCCGGGACCCCCGCGCACAGCCGCTCCAACGCGGCCGCGAGCGACCCGTGCTCCAGGTCCGGCGGGGTGAGGGCCCGTACGAAGCGGCGCGCCTCGGCCAGGTTCTCCTGGGCCGCCTCGCGCGCCCGGGCGATGTGCGCGAGCGCCGCCGCCGACGCGTCGGCGGGGGCGGCGGACCCGGGCCCGGCGGGCGGCTCCGCCAGCGCCCGCTCCGCGGCCCGCAGCAGCAGCTGGATGGAGGACAGGCCCTGGGCCAGGGTGTCGTGGATCTCCCGGGCGAGCCGCTCCCGCTCGGCCATGATCCCGGCGCCCCGCTCGGCGGCGGCCAGCTCGGCCCGGGTCGTGATCAGCTCCTCGATCAGCTCGCGCCGGCGTTCGCTCTCGCGGTACAGCGCCTGGTAGCCCAGTACGGTCGCCACCGCCACGGCGCCGCCCAGCAGCGGGCCGAGGAAGGCCCCCGGGGTCACGGCGCTGCTGTGCGCGAGGAAGCCGCCGATCGCCGCGCAGGCGGTCACGGCGACGGCCGCGACCCCCCAGCGCAGCCGCAGCAGGTGCAGCTCCAGGAAGTACAGCGGAAAGGCGATCCACAGCCCGTCGGGGGAGACCGCGAGCAGCGCCGCCCAGGCCGCCCCCAGGCCGGCGAGCCATACCGCCCCGGCCCGCGGGGAGCTGTGCACCGCGGGCGTCCGTACGCCCCCCAGGTACACGGCGGCCGCGAGCGCGCAGGCGGCGACCACCCAGCCGGAACGGGGCGCGGAGCCGGCGACGGCCCGGCCGGCGGCCAGCGCGAGCAGGCCGAGGAACAGCGCGTGCAGACACAGCCGCAGGACGCGGGAGACGGGGGTCAGCGGGCGCGAGGCGGCCGCGGCGGGGGTGGGGGAATTCGGGGCAGCCATGGCCCGACCAGCGTAAGTGGGCTCCGGCCGCCCCCGGTCAACCAAAAGTTTGATGTCCGCGTGCGCCCTTCGATACGAGGATCCCTCCTGTGGCGCGATGCCGTGCGGCCACCGGGCAGACCAGGGTGGGGATCATGTTCGTCGCATGGAGAGATCTACGGTTCGCGAAGGGCCGGTTCGCCCTCATGGGCTCGGTCGTCCTACTGATCACGCTGCTGGTCGGCCTGCTGTCCGGGCTCACCTCGGGCCTGGCTCGGGAGAACATCTCGGCGATCACCGGCCTGCCCGCCTCGCACCTGGCGTTCGCCGCGCCGGCCGGTGACCAGAAGGTGTCCTTCACTCACTCGCAGGTGTCCGAGAAGGCCTGGCGGGCCTGGCGCGAGCGGCCGGGGGTGACCTCGGCGGAGCCGCTCGGCATCCGCACCACCAACGCCGCCTCGGGCGAGCGCACCGCCGCCGTGTCCGTCTTCGGCGTCGACCCCGCCGGTCCGCTGGGCCCGCACGGGAGCGGGCTCGCGCAGGGCGCCGCGGTCCTGACCGAGAAGGCGGCCGCGGAGCTCGGCGGACTCGCCGCCGGCGCCAAGCTCAAGATCGGGCCGCTCGAACTCACGGTGGCCGCCGTCTCCGGCACCGCCGCCTACAGCCACACCCCGGTCATCTGGACGGACCTCGACGACTGGCAACGCATCGGCAACCCCGGCACCTCCACGGACACCCTCGCCACGGTCGTCGCCCTGACCGGGGACGGCCCGGACCTCGCCGCCGGGGACCGGGCCGCGGGAACCCGGGCCCTGACCGTCGACGAGGCCCTGGGCGCCATCGGCTCGTACCAGGCCGAGAACGGCTCGCTCCAGCTGATGCGCGGCTTCCTCTTCGCGATCTCGGCCCTGGTCATAGGTGCCTTCTTCACCGTGTGGACGATCCAGCGCAGCGGGGACGTCGCCGTCCTGAAGGCACTGGGTGCCTCCACCCCGTACCTCCTCAAGGACGCCCTCGGCCAGGCCGTGGTCATGCTCGCGGCGGGCACTGGGCTGGGGACGCTGCTCGCGGCCGGATTCGGGGCGCTGATCAGCGGTGGGGACGTGCCCTTCGTCCTCGACACCGCCACCGTGCTGGTCCCGGCCGCCGTGATGATCGCGCTCGGCGCCCTGGGCGCGGCCCTGTCCATCCGGCGGATCACCGCCGTCGACCCGCTGACCGCCCTCGGGAGTGCCAGATGAGCCTGCTCGTCCACGACGTCACGCTGACCTACCCCGACGGCGACGGCCGTCTGACCGCCCTCGACGCGGTCCACCTGGAGGTGCCCGCCGGCACGCTGACGGCGGTCGTCGGGCCCTCCGGCTCCGGGAAGTCCAGCCTGCTCGCGGTGGCCGCCACCCTGGTCACCCCGGACTCCGGGCGGGTCGTGGTCGCGGGCCGGGACACGGCGGAGCTCGACGCGGCGCGGAAGTCGGCGCTGCGCCGGGAGAAGATCGGCATCGTCTTCCAGCAGCCGAACCTGCTGGCCTCGCTCACGGCGGTGGAGCAGCTCCAGGTGATGGCCCACCTCTCCGGCCGGCCGGCCCGGTCGGTGCGCCGCCGCGCGCTGGAGCTGCTGGACGCGGTGGGCCTGGCCGACAAGGCGGGCAAGCGCCCGCACCAGCTGTCCGGCGGCCAGCGCCAGCGGGTGAACATCGCCCGCGCCCTGATGAACGAGCCCGCCGTGCTGCTGGTCGACGAACCGACCAGCGCCCTGGACCACGAGCGCGGCGCGGCGGTGCTCGACCTGCTCGTCGGCCTCACCCGCGAGCGTGCCACCGCGACCGTGCTGGTCACGCACGACCGCGCCCACCTGGAGCGGATGGACCGTACGGCGACCATGGCCGACGGCCGCCTCACGCTCGCGGCGGCCCCGGCCCGTACGGGCTGAGCGGCGGCCCGGGCGAGATCCCGGCGGTCCCCCTCCGCCCGGAGGGTGACCGCGAAAGGCCCCGGCGCCCCCTCCGGGCGGAGGGGGACCGGGGCCGTCCCGCAGGTCGTGTCGTGCCGCGCCGGGCGTCCGGGTCAGGCGGGGTTCTGGTTGGACAGCACCACCGACAGCTCGGCCGCGACGCCCTGCAGGATCGGCACGATCGAGTCCGTGAGCGCCTCGGTCACCCGGCCCGCAGGGCCCGAGATGGAGATCGCGGCGGCGGTCGGCGAGTTCGGGACCGAGACGGCGAGGCAGCGCACTCCTATCTCCTGCTCGTTGTCATCGACCGCGTAGCCCGCCTTGCGAACCTGCTCCAGGGCCTCCAGGAAGCCCTCGGGCGTGGTGATGGTCTTCTCGGTCGCGGCCGGCATCCCGGTACGGGCCAGCAGGGCCCGTACCTCGTCGGCGGGGGTGTGGGCGAGGAGCGCCTTGCCCACACCGGTGGAGTGCGGCAGCACCCGGCGGCCGACCTCGGTGAACATGCGCATGGAGTGCTTGGACGGGACCTGGGCGACGTAGACGATCTCGTCCCCGTCGAGCAGGGCCATGTTCGCGGTCTCGCCGGTCTCCTCGACGAGTCGGGCCAGGTAGGGCCGGGCCCAGGTGCCCAGCAGGCGCGAGGCGGACTCGCCGAGGCGGATCAGCCGGGGTCCGAGGGAGTAACGTCGGTTGGGCTGCTGACGTACGTAGCCGCATGCCACGAGGGTGCGCATGAGGCGGTGGATGGTCGGCAGCGGCAGGCCGCTGGCGGCGGAGAGCTCGCTGAGGCCGACCTCGCCCCCCGCGTCCGCCATACGTTCGAGCAGATCGAAGGCGCGCTCAAGGGACTGGACGCCACCGCTGGCGGCAGTGGGCTTGGCGGAAGCGTCGGTGGTGCTGGCGCTGGACGTCGGCACGGCGCGGTCCTTTCGGTGCTGGCAGGCAAGGAAGCAGCCTACCGGTCGGTCGGCGTCGGCCCTAGAGCCGGGGCGGTGGCGTCCCCGCCGGTCAGAGGCGGTTTGTCCGGGTGGCGGACGTCCTCGGGAAGTTACCCGTCCGGCTCCCCGTGGTGATAGCTCCATTCTGTATAGCGAAATCTTAATTCCATCCTGTGGAAACATCCAATGGCGGTGGAAGCAAGTCAGTGGTCCGTCCGGTCACTCTTGACTGCTCTCGGATCGCCGTGAAGACTCCGTCAACAGAACGTTGAATTTCGCTCTGTGGAAGTAGATGGGGAGGTTCCGGTGTCCGACGTGGCCGTGGAACTGGTACTGCGCTCGACGCGCGTCATCACCCCCGAGGGGACGCGCGCCGCCTCGGTCGCCGTCGCCGGCGGGAAGATCACGGCCGTGCTGGCGCACGGGGCAGAGGTGCCGGCCGGAGCCCGGCTGGAGGACTTCGGCGACGACGTCCTGCTCCCCGGTCTGGTCGACACCCACGTCCACGTGAACGACCCCGGCCGCACCGAGTGGGAGGGCTTCTGGACGGCCACCCGCGCCGCGGCCGCCGGTGGCATCACCACGATCCTCGACATGCCGCTGAACTCCCTGCCGCCGACCACCACGACCGGGAACCTCCGCGTCAAGCAGGAGGTCGCCCGTACCAAGGCGCACGTGGACATCGGCTTCTGGGGCGGCGCCCTGCCGGACAACGTCAAGGACCTGCGCCCGCTGCACGACGCCGGCGTCTACGGCTTCAAGTGCTTCCTGTCGCCCTCGGGCGTGGACGAGTTCCCCGAGCTCGACCAGGAGCAACTGGCCACCTCCCTCGCCGAGATCACCGGCTTCGGCGGCCTGCTGATCGTGCACGCCGAGGACCCGCACCACCTGGAGTCCGCCCCGCAGAACCCGGGCCCCAAGTACGCGGACTTCCTCGCCTCCCGTCCCAGGGACGCCGAGAACACCGCGATCCAGAACCTGATCGACCAGGCGAAGCGCCTCGACGCGCGCGTCCACGTGCTGCACCTGTCGTCCAGCGACGCGCTGCCGCTGATCGCCGCCGCCAAGGCCGAGGGCGTCCGGATCACCGTCGAGTCCTGCCCGCACTTCCTCACCCTCACCGCCGAGGAAGTGCCCGACGGCGCGACGGAGTTCAAGTGCTGCCCGCCCATCCGCGAGGCCGCCAACCAGGACCTCCTGTGGGACGCGCTCGCCGACGGCACGATCGACTGCATCGTCTCCGACCACTCGCCCTCCACCGCGGACCTCAAGACCGGCGACTTCGCCACCGCGTGGGGCGGCATCTCCTCCCTCCAGCTGGGCCTCCCGGCGATCTGGACGGAGGCCCGCCGCCGCGGCCGCTCGCTGGAGGACGTCGCGCGCTGGATGTCCGCCGCCCCGGCCGCCCTCGCCGGCCTGGCGGGCAAGGGTGCGATCGAGGTGGGCCGCGACGCCGACTTCGCCGTCCTCGCGCCTGAAGAGACCTTCACCGTGGACCCCGCGGAACTGCACCACCGCAACCGGGTCACGGCGTACGCGGGCAAGACCCTGCACGGCGTCGTGAAGTCCACCTGGCTGCGCGGCACGCAGATCGCCGACCACGGCATCCCGACCGAGCCCACGGGCCTCCTCCTCGAAAGGCAGAACTGACAGTGGCGATTCCTACTTTCACCGGCAACGCGAACCCGTACGGAGGCGGCGACCCGTACGCGGACTACCGCACCGCGGACTTCCCGTTCACCCAGTACGCGAACCTCGCCGCCCGTGAGCTGGGCGCCGGTGTCATCGAGGCCAACGACGAGTTCTTCGCCCAGCGCGAGAACCTGCTGATCTCCGAGCCCGCGCACTTCGACCCCGAGGACTTCGGCCACAAGGGCAAGGTCATGGACGGCTGGGAGACCCGCCGCCGCCGCGGCGTCTGCGCCAGCCGGCCCTGGCCGACCGCAGAGGACCACGACTGGGCGCTCGTACGCCTGGGCGCCCCCGGCGTCATCCGCGGCATCGTCGTCGACACCGCCCACTTCCGCGGCAACATGCCGCAGGCCGTCTCGGTCCAGGGCGCCTCGGTCGCGGGCTCCCCGACGGCGCAGGAGCTCCTGTCCGACGACGTGAAGTGGACGACCCTCGTCGAGCGCACCCCGGTCGGCGGCCACGCGGCCAACGGCTTCGAGGTGGACGTCGAGCAGCGCTTCACCCACCTGCGCGTCAACCAGCACCCCGACGGCGGCATCGCCCGCCTGCGCGTCTACGGCGAGGTCCGCACCGACCCGGAGTGGCTCGCCGCGCTGGGCACGTTCGACGTCGTCGCGCTGGAGAACGGCGGCTCGGTGCAGGACGCGTCCAACCGCTTCTACTCCCCGCCGACCAACACCATCAACCCGGGCCGCTCCCGCAAGATGGACGACGGCTGGGAGACCGCCCGCCGCCGCGACAACGGCAACGACTGGATCCGCTATCAGCTCGTCGCCGAGTCCGAGATCCGCGCCGTCGAGATCGACACCGCCTACCTCAAGGGCAACTCGGCCGGCTGGGCCTCGCTGTCGATCAAGACGGGCGAGGCGGGCGAGTGGACGGAGTTCCTGCCGCGCACCCGCCTGCAGCCCGACACCAACCACCGCTTCGTCCTGGACGCCCCGGCGGTCGGCACGCACGTCCGGATCGACATCTTCCCGGACGGCGGCTTCTCCCGCCTGCGCCTGTACGGCTCCCTGACGGAAGCCGGCGCCGCGGCCCACGCCGCCCGCCACCAGGAACTCGGCGGCTGACCGCCCCCGATCCGGCCCCGCCGCCGTTCGAAGCGCGGGGTCCGGGGCGCGGCCCCGGGAACGAACCCGCACCCGGGGGCCGACACCACCGGGCCGCACGGCCCGAAGGGCGCGCCGCCCCGCATCACGCCCTCCGGCGCACCCGGGGCGCCGGCCCGGGCGTGCTCCGAGGTCGGGTCGGCTGCGTCGGGCCGGGCGAAAGGCGGGGCAGGTGCGCGTGGCGGGGCGGTGAGTTCGCGGGGGTCCGGGAGTCTGCATGCAGAGGCCGGCGTCCGGCGGGCCGAGTAAGGAGCGCGGAGTCATGGCCAAGCTGACCCTCACCACGTTTGTCACCCTCGACGGTGTGATGCAGGCGCCCGGTGGGCCGGAGGAGGACCGCAGCGGGGGGTTCGAGTACGGCGGCTGGGCGGCGCCGTTCGTCGACGCGGGCATGGCGCAATACATGACGGAGGTCTTCGACCGGGCCGGGGCCTTCGTGCTGGGGCGGCGGACCTACGAGATCTTCGCCGGCTACTGGCCGCGCCAGACGGATCCGTCCGACCCGATCGCGAGCCGGCTGAACGGCCTGCCGAAGTACGTGGCCTCGGCCACCCTCAAGGAGCCGGACTGGTCCGGGACCACCGTGCTCGACGGCGAGCACCTGCAGAGCGAGATCGTCCGGGTCAAGGACGCGCTGGACGGGGAACTCCAGGTCCACGGCAGCGGCGCGCTGGCGCAGTGGCTGCTGGCCCGGGACCTGGTGGACGAGCTGAACCTGCTCATCTTCCCGGTGTTCCTGGGCACGGGCCGACGGCTGTTCGCGACGGGCAGCCTGCCGACCGCCTGCGAGCTGACCGCTTCCCGCACCACGGAGAGCGGCATCGCCATCCACACGTACCGGGTCACCGGCCGCGCCGAGTTCGCCACCATCGGCGGCTAAGTGCCCGCGCCCGGTCCCGCGGAGTCTTCGTGGGCTGGGGCGCCGGTCGCGACCGAGGAGCCTTCGCGTGCCCGCCCGGGCCTGCCTCCGGGTGTCGCGTCCCGGCCGCCGTCGGCCGCCGTCGGCCGCCGCGCCGGCGAACGGTCACAGCACTAGCGGCGGTCCAGTGCCAGTTGGACCACGCGGCCTTCGCGCAGGACGAGCAGGTCCGGGGCCTCGTGCTCGTAGTGGCGGAGCCGGCCGACCGGGCCCGGCGGGCGGATGTGCGGGGCCAGCACCGTCAGGAGGTCCTCCAGGTCGGGCAGCTGGTCCTCGTGGATCTCCTGGCGGGCGGTGAGGGCCCAGCCGCCGCGGCCGCCGCGTGTGAACTCCCCGACGAGCACGCCTCCGATCCGAGAGGCCGGACCGCGGGCCGCGAGCAGGAGGGACGGTCCGTACGGGTCCTTGTCGGGCTCCTGCGCCGGGGCGAGCTGACGCCGCAGCTCCGCGAGGACGGCATCGGGCGTGGCCTCATCGAGGTCGAACGCGAGGTCGAGGGCGTAGAGATCAGCCATGCCACCGATCCTAGGGCGTGCGCGCCGGTGCCGTCCCTGCGATCCGCCCTACGCCTGCGGCGCACCCCGCCCCGACCCTGGCTTCGGGCTCGCCCCGACGCCGACCACGGGCCCGCTCCGCCCCCGCCCCCGCTCCGCCCCCGCTCCGACCCCGACCCCGACTCCGTCCCCCACCCAGGCCCCCGACCCCGTCCCCGACCCAGGCCCCCGACCCTGACCCAGGCCCTCGGGCCCGCCCCGACCCTGGGTTCGGTCCTGCCCCCCGCCGAGGCTCCGCCGGCCTCCGGCCCGGTGCTTTGCCCCCGCCGGGGCGGTGCGGCCCGGTCCGCAGTGTGACGGCTCGTGCCGGTCCGGCGAGGCCGCGGAGGCCCGACCCAGCGGTGGCGCCCGCCCGGCCCCGGGCCCGCGCTCCGCCCGGGCATGGTGCCCACGTCCCGACCGGGCATGGTGCCCACGTCCCGACCGGGCCCTGTCCGCGCTCCGCCCGGGCCCGGTGCCCGCGTCCCGTCCGGGCCTGGTGCCCGCGTCCCGCCCGGGCCCGGTGTCGGCGTCCCGGCCGGTCCCGCCGCCCGGCCGGGACGGGGCTTCGGCGGCCTCCGGCCCCGGCCCGTGCCCGGCCCGCGCCCCCCGCGCGGCCGGTCCCGGGCCCGGTGCCCGCGCTCCGTCCGGGCCCGGTGCCCGCGTCCCGTCCGGGCCCGGTGCCCGCGTCCCGCCCGGACCCGGTGCCCGCGTCCCGACGGGGCCCGAAGCCCCGTCCCGGCCGGTCCCGGGCCTGGTGTCCGCGCCTCGGTCCGGTCCGGCTGCGCCGTCGGAAACGGATCCACCAGCCGTGACGGGCTCCGGTAGCGTGGGCGCGCACCCGTGCGAGCCGCCGAAGTCTCCACCCCGTGACAGCCGTTGGAGACCCCCGGTGACCGTTGCCCCCTCGCCCGAGCTTGCCGTCGCCGCCGCCCAAGACCGGCGCGGCGGCGGCCGGTTCGCCGATCTGCCCGTGCTCGCCGTCGCCGTCGTCTGGGGCGGCAGCTACCTCGCCGCCAAGGGCATCACCACCGCCCACACCGTCATCGCGGTGCTCGTGCTCCGCTTCGCGCTCGTGCTGCCCGTCCTCGTCGTGACGGGCCGGCGCCGGCTGCGCGAACTGACCTCCGCCCAGCTGCGCGGCGCCGCGCTGCTGGGATTCGTACTCGGCGGGATCTTCCTCCTGGAGACCTACGGGGTCGTCCACACCTCCGCCACCAATGCCGGGCTGATCATCAGCCTGACCATGATCTTCACCCCCCTCGCCGAGTCCGCCGTACGGCGCCGCGCGCCCTCCGCCGCCTTCCTCGGCGCCGCCGCCGTCTCCGTCGCGGGCGTCGTGCTGCTCACCCAGGGCGCCGGCTTCACCGTCCCCGGCCTCGGTGACCTGCTCATTCTCGGAGCCGCCCTCGCCCGCACCCTGCACGTCCTGCTGATGGCCCGGATCAAGGTGGTCCAGGACGCCGACTCGCTCTCCCTGACCACCGTCCAGCTCGGCGCCGCCGTCCTCGTCTTCGCCGTGCTCGCCGCCCTGCCCGGCACCGGCGCCTCGCCCTGGGCGGCCGCCGCAGACTTCGGGCCCGCCGAGTGGGCCGGGCTCGTGTTCCTCTCCGTCTTCTGCACCCTGTTCGCCTTCTACGTGCAGATGTGGGCCGTACGCCGCACCTCGCCCTCCCGCGTCAGCCTGCTGCTGGGCACCGAACCGCTCTGGGCGGCCGCCGCCGGCATCGCCATCGGCGGCGAGCACCTCGGTCCGGCGGGCCTGATCGGGGTCGTGCTCGTCCTCGCCGGGACGGCGTGGGGGCGCCGCGCCGCCGGCTGAGGCGCCCGCGACGCCCCCGGAGTTGTCCGGAACGCGTCCCCTCACCCCGTGCTCCCCGGCCCTACTGTGGCCTGATGCCCGCCCCCGCGGGGCCCCGCCTACAGGTCCGGGAGCTCCTCCAGCCGCACCGGCCGCCGCTCGCGGCGCGAGCGCTCGCACGCCTCCGCCACCCGGAAGGCGGCGAGCGCCTCCCGCCCGTCGCAGGGGTTCGGCCCCTCGCCGCGCACCAGGCGTACGAAGGCCGCCAGCTCGGCCTCGTACGCGGGGCCGAACCGCTCCAGGAACCCCGTCCACGGCTTGCTGGCCGCCGGCGGACCGTGCGGTTCCGTCGAGGTGATCGGCGTCCGGTCGTCCAGCCCGCAGGAGACCTGGTCCAACTCCCCGGCCAGCTCCATGCGCACGTCGTAGCCCGCGCCGTTGCAGCGGGTGCCGCCGGCGGTGACCAGCGTCCCGTCGTCCAGCGAGAGCACGGCCGCCGCGGTGTCGATGTCGCCGGCGTCCCGGAACAGCGCCGGACCCGCGTCCGACCCGGTCGCGTACACCTCGACCACCTCGCGCCCCGTCACCCAGCGCACCATGTCGAAATCGTGCACCAGGCAGTCCCGGTAGAGCCCGCCGGAGGTCGCGAGGTAGGCGGCCGGCGGCGGGGACGGGTCGGCGGTCATGGTCCGTACGGTGTGCAGCCGGCCCAGGGCGCCCGAGCGGACCAGCTCGCGGGCCGTGCGGTAGCCCGCGTCGAAGCGGCGCATGAAGCCCAGCTGGAGCGTCCCGCCGACCGCGGCCACCTCGCGCAGCACGTCCAGGGTGCGGGCCAGGGTGGTGGTGATCGGCTTCTCGCAGAACACCGGCAGGCCGCCGCGCACGGCCCGGACGACGAGCTCCGCGTGCGCCTCGGTGGCGCAGGCCACCACCACCGCGTCCACCCCCCAGGTGAAGACCTGCTCCACGGAGGGCGCCGCGGTGGCCCCGAGCCGGTCGGCGAGGCGCGCCGCCCGCGCGGGGTCGGCGTCGGCGAGCAGGAGCGAGCCCGCCTCCGGATGGCGGGCCAGGGCCGCCGCGTGGAAGGAGCCGATCCGGCCCGTGCCGATGAGCCCGATGCGCATGCACTCAACCTGGCCCCCTACCGGGGACCTGTCAATCCGCCCGCGCCCGCCCCGGTGCCCCTTCATGGTCCACTGTGGCGGATACTGGGCGGCTGGAACCGGAATGACCGTTTGATGACGGACGAGACCGACGAGGGAAGGGCACGGCGACGTGGCTAGGGTTCGGACAGGGGTACGCGTCGTGGGCGCCGTGCTCGCGGCGGTACTGGGAGCCTCGCTCGCGGGCTGCAGCAGCACGGGCGGCAAGCGTGCCGAGGAACGGGCCAGGGCCGCGGAGCAGGGCCGGCCCGCCGTTTCCACCCCTCGCTGGACCTTCGCGATGGTGACCCACGCGGGTGACGGCGACACCTTCTGGGACATCGTCCAGAAGGGCGCCAAGGAGGCCGCGGCCAAGGACAACATCAACTTCGTCTACGCCCACGACGACCAGGCCCAGCAGCAGGCGCAGTTCGTCCAGAACGCCATCGACCAGAAGGTCGACGGCATCATCGTGAGCCTCGCCAAGCCCGAGGCCCTCAAGGACGTCATCGGCAAGGCCGTCAAGGCCGGCATCCCGGTGGTCACGGTCAACTCCGGCTCCGCCCAGTCCGCCGCGTACGGAGCGCTGACCCACATCGGCCAGGACGAGGAGATCGCCGGCGAGGCCGTCGGCGCCGAGCTGACGAAGCGGGGCCGCAAGCGGGCCCTCTGCGTCCTGCACGAACAGGGCAACGTCGGTCACGAGCAGCGCTGCGCCGGAGCGAAGAGAACGTTCGGGGAGTCCGGCGGGGTCATGGAGAACCTGTACGTCGAGGGCACCAACATGCCGTCCGTCCAGGCCGCCCTCCAGGCCAAGCTCCAGGCCGACCCCTCGGTGGACGCGATCCTCACCCTGGGCGCGCCCTTCGCCCCCACCGCCGTCAAGGCGAAGGACGCGGCGGGCAGCAAGGCCGAGGTGGACACCTTCGACCTCAACGACTCCGTCGCCCGCGACCTGAAGTCCGGGACGCTGGGCTTCGCCGTGGACCAGCAGCCCTACCTCCAGGGCTACGAGGCCGTCGACCTGCTGTGGCTGCACCGCTACAACGCGGACGTGCTCGGCGGCGGCCGTCCGGTCCTCACCGGACCGCAGATCGTCACCGGCGCCGAGGCCGCGCAGCTGGAGGAGTACATCAAGCGGGGCACCCGATGAGCGCGGCCGCGGCAGCGGACGAACGGCTCGCGCCCCCCTCCCTGCTCCGCAGGCTGCTGGGCCGCCCGGAGCTGGGCGCGGTGGTCGGCGCGGCCGCCGTCTTCGTCTTCTTCTCCTTCGCGGCCGACAGCTTCCTGCGGGCCTCCAGCCTCAGCACGATCCTGTACTCGGCCTCCACCATCGGGATCATGGCGGTACCGGTGGCCCTGCTGATGATCGGCGGCGAGTTCGACCTGTCCGCCGGCGTCATGGTCACCACCTCGGCGCTGCTCAGCTCGATGTTCAGCTACCAGATGACCGCGAACGTGTGGGTCGGGGTGCTGGTCTCGCTGGTGGTCACGCTGGCCGTCGGATTCTTCAACGGCTTCATGCTGACCCGCACGAAACTGCCGAGCTTCATCATCACGCTCGGCACCTTCCTGATGCTGACGGGGCTGAACCTGGGCTTCACCAAGCTGATCAGCGGATCGGTGTCCACGAAGAGCATCGCCGACATGGAGGGCTTCTCCTCGGCGCGGGCCCTCTTCGCCTCGCAGTGGAACATCGGCTCGGTCACCCTCAAGGTCACCGTCCTGTGGTGGCTGGTCCTGGTCGCCGTCGCCACCTGGATCCTGCTGCGCACCCGCGCCGGGAACTGGATCTTCGCGGTCGGCGGCGGGGCCGACGCGGCCCGCGCGGTCGGCGTCCCGGTCGTGAAGACCCGGATCGGTCTCTACATGGGCGTCGCCCTGTGCGCCTGGATCTCGGGACAGCACATCCTCTTCTCGTTCGACGTGGTCCAGTCGGGCGAGGGCGTCGGCAACGAATTCCTCTACATCATCGCGGCCGTGATCGGCGGCTGCCTGATGACCGGCGGCTACGGCTCCGCCATCGGCTCCGCCGTCGGCGCCTTCATCTTCGGCATGACCAGCAACGGCATCGTGTACGCCCAGTGGAACCCGGACTGGTTCAAGTTCTTCCTGGGCGCGATGCTGCTGCTGGCCACGCTGCTCAACGCATGGGTCCGCAAGCGGGCGGAGGCGAAGTGACCGTGACCGAAGCACCCGCCCTGGTGAAGCTGGCCGGCGTCAGCAAGTACTACGGCAACATCCGCGCCCTCCACGAGGTCTCCCTGGAGGTCTCGGCCGGCGAGATCACCTGCGTCCTCGGGGACAACGGCGCCGGCAAGTCCACCCTCATCAAGATCATCGCAGGGTTGCACCGGCACGACGCCGGCACCTTCGAGATCGAGGGGGAGGAGACCGTGCTGGCCAATCCGCGCGCGGCCCTCGACCTGGGCATCGCCACCGTCTACCAGGACCTCGCGGTCGTGCCGCTGATGCCCGTCTGGCGGAACTTCTTCCTGGGCTCCGAGCCCACCAAGGGGCGGGGGCCCCTGCGCCGCCTCGACGTGGACCTCATGCGGGACACCACCCGCACCGAGCTGCTGCGCATGGGCATCGACCTGCGCGACGTCGACCAGCCCATCGGCACCCTGTCCGGCGGCGAGCGCCAGTGCGTGGCCATCGCCCGCGCCGTCCACTTCGGCGCCAAGGTCCTCGTACTCGACGAGCCCACCGCCGCCCTCGGCGTCAAGCAGTCCGGCGTGGTGCTCAAGTACGTCGCAGCCGCCCGCGACGCGGGCCTCGGCGTGGTCCTGATCACCCACAACCCGCACCACGCCCACCTCGTCGGCGACCGGTTCGTGCTGCTCAAGCGCGGCACCATGGCGGGCAGCCACACCCGCGAGTCGATCACCCTGGACGAGCTCACCCGGCAGATGGCGGGCGGTTCCGAGCTCGACGAACTGAGCCACGAACTGGAGCGAGTGGCAGAATCAGGACCGGACACCGCGTCCGGCGAGGCGCGCCGGGCCCGCCGCACCACCGAGCCATGAGGGACGACACGACGCGATGAGCACGTACCGGGACTTCACGCTCGCCCACCGGGGGTCGGCGCGGGGCACCGTCCTGCGGACCATCGGAACCCGTGAGCGCCGGTCGCACCTGACCGCCCCCCGCGTCCCGACCGTCGGCATCGACATCGGTGGCACCAAGGTGATGGCGGGCGTCGTCGACGCCGACGGCATCATCCTGGAGAAGATCCGTACGGAGACCCCGGACAAGTCCAAGAGCCCCAAGGTCGTCGAGGACACCATCGTCGAGCTGGTACTGGACCTGTCCGACCGGCACGACGTGCACGCGGTGGGCATCGGCGCGGCCGGCTGGGTGGACGCCGACCGCTCCCGCGTGCTCTTCGCACCCCACCTGGCCTGGCGCGACGAGCCGCTGCGCGACGCGCTCCAGTCCCGGCTCGCGGTCCCGGTCATGGTCGACAACGATGCCAACACCGCTGCCTGGGCCGAGTGGCGCTTCGGCGCCGGACGCGGCGAGGACCACCTCGTCATGATCACGCTGGGTACCGGCATCGGCGGGGCCATCCTGGAGGGCGGCCAGGTCAAGCGCGGCCGGTACGGGGTCGCCGGAGAGTTCGGCCACATGCAGGTCGTCCCCGGCGGGCACCGCTGCCCCTGCGGCAACCGGGGCTGCTGGGAGCAGTACAGCTCCGGCAACGCCCTGGTGCGCGAGGCCCGCGAACTCGCCGCCGCGGACTCCCCGGTCGCGTACAACATCATCGCCAGGGTCGGCGGGAACGTCCACGAGATCACCGGGCCGCTCATCACGGAGCTGGCCCGCGAGGGCGACGCCATGTGCGTCGAGCTGCTCCAGGACATCGGCCAGTGGCTGGGCGTCGGCATCGCCAATCTCGCCGCCGCCCTCGACCCGTCCTGCTTCGTGATCGGCGGCGGCGTCAGCGCCGCCGACGACCTGCTGATCGGGCCCGCCCGCGACGCCTTCCGCCGCCACCTCACCGGCCGGGGCTACCGCCCCGAGGCCCGCATCGCCAAGGCCCAGCTCGGGCCGGAGGCCGGCATGGTCGGCGCCGCCGACCTGGCCCGGCTCGTCGCCCGCCGCTTCCGCCGCGCCACCCGGCGGCGGGTCGAGCGGTACGAGCGCTACGCGCAGCTGGGCCGGCGCGACGCCACCGGGTCCCCGGACCCGTCGGACCCCAAGGACACCGGAAGCCAGTGACACCGCCCTCCCTGCCCCGCCAGGCCGCCGCTCCCGACGGGGGCGGCGCGCACCATCCCCCCGCCGAGGACCGCAGGCACGTCGTCCGGCGCCGCTGGATCACGGCGATCATCATCCTGCTGCTGGTCGGCGTCCCGGCGGGCTACCTCGCCGTCTCCGCCCAGCAGAGCCGCCAGAGCGGCCGCGACAAGGCGGCCAAGGTCGGCGCCACCAAGGTGCGCCCCGGCTGGCCCTCCAAGGTGCAGCGCAGCATCTACGAGGTGCCCATCCCGGACCAGGCCTGGCGGGTCGGCTTCCTGGAGACGAACAACTGGCGCACCAGCCGGCTGTACACGCAGTTCGCGGTCAGCCCGTCCGAGCTGGACCGGTTCCTGGCCTCCGTCGGCAGCGGCCGCGACGAGCTGACCCCCGGGGTCGCGATCTCCGAGCACGACACGTCGGTCGCCGGTTGGGACTGGACCCCGCACACCGAGTGGGTCGGCACCACCCTGGAGCAGGACGACCCGCGCCCCACCCGGGACATCACGGTCGACCTGACGGACCCCCGCATCGCCAAGGTGTACGTGGTGTCCTCGACCACTCCCTGACGGACCGCCCGCTCCGGGGCTAGCCTTGGATCATGAAGCTCACCAAGCGGCTGCACTCCTGCGTCCAACTGGAGAAGGACGGGCGCACGCTCGTCATCGACCCGGGCGCCTTCAGCGAACCGGACGCCGGCCTCGGCGCGGACGCCCTGCTGGTCACGCACGAGCACCCCGACCACTTCGAGGAGGGCCGGCTGCGGGCCGCCCTCGACGCGAACCCGGCGGCCGCGCTGTGGACCCTGCGCAGCGTCGCGGAGAAACTGGCCGCCGCCTACCCGGGCCGGGTGCACACCGTGGGACACGGCGACACCTTCACCGCCGCCGGGTTCGAGGTCCAGGTGCACGGCGAACTGCACGCGGTCATCCACCCCGACCTGCCGAGGGTCACGAACGTCGGCTACTTCGTGGACGGTTCCCTCTTCCACCCCGGAGACGCGCTGACCGTGCCGGGAGCCCCGGTGGAGACCCTGATGCTCCCCGTGCACGCCCCGTGGAACAAGATCTCCGAGGTGATCGACTACGTCCGCGAGGTGAAGCCGCGCCGGGCGATCGACATCCACGACGCGTACCTCGCCGACATCGCCCGCCCCGTCTACGACGGCGCCCTGGCCGCCCTGGGCGGCTCCGACCACCGTCGACTCACCGCCGGGGAAGGCACCGAACTGTGACGGTCGGTGCCGGGCGGTAGGTTGGGACGCATGCGTATCGCCACGTACAACGTCAACTCGATCACCGCCCGGCTGCCGCGCCTGCTGGCCTGGCTGGAGAGCTCCGGCACGGACGTCCTGTGCGTCCAGGAGACCAAGTGCTCCGCGGAGCAGTTCCCGCACGCCGCGCTGCGCGAGCTGGGCTACGAGTCGGCCGTCAACGCCACCGGCCGGTGGAACGGCGTGGCCCTGCTGTCGAAGGTCGGCCTGGAGGACGTGGAGCTCGGGCTCCCCGGCGGACCCGACTACGAAGGGGTCCAGGAGCCGCGCGCGATCTCCGCCACCTGCGGCGGGGTCCGTGTCTGGTCGGTCTACGTGCCCAACGGCCGCGAGGTCGAGCACGACCACTACGGGTACAAGCTGGACTGGTTCCGCTCGCTGACCGGCGCCGTCGCCGAGGACGCGGCCGGCGGCCGCCCCTTCGCGGTGCTCGGCGACTTCAACGTGGCCCCCACCGACGAGGACGTCTACGATCCGGCCGTCTTCGCCGGCGCCACGCACGTGACCCCCGCCGAACGCGCCGCCCTGGAGGCGCTGCGGGCCGCCGGGCTCAGCGAGGTGCTGCCGCGCGCGCTCAAGTACGACCGCGCCTACACCTTCTGGGACTACCGGATGCTGGCCTTCCCGAAGAACAAGGGCATGCGCATCGACCTGGTCTTCGGGAACGAGCCCTTCACCAAGGCCGTCACGGACGCCTACGTGGACCGCGAGGAGCGCAAGGGCAAGGGGGCTTCCGACCACGCGCCCGTCGTCGTGGACCTCGACCTCGACCGGTAGGCCCGCTCACGGGCCCCGATCCGGCTCGGGGATCTCCCGGTCCGGGACCGGGGTCCGGGATCCCGGTCCGGGATCCAGGCGCGCCCTGTGGCCACCGGCGGATCCTGGTGCGAGTCTGGTCGGTATGAACATCCCTTTCCTGGGCAACTGGCTGAACCGGCACGAAACGGAACAGGGCGCGGATCTGGCCGCCGCCCTCGCGGACGACCCCGAGGGCATCGTCGAGCTGTTCTCGGAGTGCGAGATGCTGCGCGTCCAGGCAAGGGCGACCGGACTCGAACTGGACGAGACGCAAGGGTCGTTGGAGGCCCTCGACCAGCTGATGCCGCGCTGGCGGCGGGATCCCGAGATCGTGCCGTGGCTCGGCAACGACGCCGGCTTCTACCTCGGAACCGTGATCATCCGGACCATCCCGGGCGCCGCCTGGCAGGTGTGGCCGAACGGCCAGCCGGTGATCCGGATGGCCTCGGGCCGGGAGCTGAACGTGATCGAGTCGGGGGTCTCCTGGGCGATGACGGGATCCCCCGAACTCAGTCAGGCGTACGCCGAGGCCTCCGAGGGCTGACGCCCGGCGCCTTCGCCGTCCTCGCGCTCGGCTGCCGCACCTGGGATCACTGCTCGCGCAGCGGTACCGAGACGTAGCTGGGATCGCTGCGGGGCGAGGAGAAGGTCAGCTGCGCGCCGGTGGGGTTGTGCTCGATGTAGAGCGGGTCGACGGTGTCGACCACCAGGGCGAGCCGGTGCCCCGCGGGCACGTCGTAGGCGGTGGAGAAGAGCTCCAGGTCCACGCCGAACGCCTGGCCGGGGGCGCGGCCGTGGAAGGTGTACGGGGCGTTGCTGACCAGTTTGCCGATGCCGAGCGGGCCGACGTCGTAGAGGTACGCGACGAAGGTGCCGTCGGACTTGGTGGGCGTGACGGTGGTGTGCAGTTTCACCGTGCCGCGGATCTCGCGCTCGCTCGCGTAGCGCTCGGACTGCCAGACGGCGGCGAACGCGCGGGGCAGGAGGGGGATCGAGGCGACCGGGGGCGCCTGGAAGAACTGGTCGAGGACACTGGAGAGCAGGACGACACCGCCGTTGGCACCGGAGTCGACATTGGCGAACAGGTGCTCGCTGTCGTTCAGCGGCACCTTCAGGGTGCCGCCGGAGCCGACCGACTTCCAGTCGGCGTAGCCCTCGTACCCCTCGTCGCCGCGGGACTTGATCTGCACCGGGGCCTCGGTGTCCACGCCGTTGCGCTCGCCCTTGAGGTAGCGGTCGAACCAGCGGTGGGCGTTGGTCCAGGTGTCGTTGGGCAGGCCGAGCAGGCCGGACCCCTCGGCGGTGGCGTGGTCCCCGGGGCGGAACTCCAGGCGCTTGGGGCCCGTGAGCCGCTCGTAGAACGCGGCGTACTGGTTGGGCGGGAAGATGGTGTCGCCCCAGGCGTTGCCCAGCATGACGGCGGTGCCGTTGGCGTTGATCCGGTCCACCTGCTCGGAGGCGGAGCGCTTCTTGCCCCAGTCGATCATCTGCTGCTCCCGGTCGAGCCGGGAGCCGAGGAAGTCGGTGAGGATCGACTGGAGTTCGGGACCGGGGCGGCCGGTGAGGAAGCCGGCGGCGCCGAGCAGTCCTGCGGCCTGGAGGTGCTGGGTGCGGCCCGAGTAGATCGACTCGATGAGGTCGGCCCAGCCGCTGAGTGCGACCACGGCCTTGACGCGCGGATCGTGCGCGGAGGCCAGCAGGGTGATGCCGGCCCCGTACGAAACGCCGCCGAGTCCGATCCGGTCCGCGTCGGCGGGGGTACGGGCGAGGGCCCAGTCGATGACGGCGGACACGTCGGCGACGTCCGGCGGGCCGGCGACCTCGATCTGGCCGCCGGAGAGCCAGAAGCCGCGCGAGGTGTAACTGACCACGACGTAGCCGGAGTCGGCGAGCTTCTTGGCCTGGGCGATGTATTCGATCTGCGGCATGCCCCAGCTGGTGGGGAGCACGATGAGCGGGTACTTCCGGCCGGGCTCCGCGCCCGCCGGGGTGAAGACGTTGCCCTTGAGGATGATGCCGCCCGAGCCGGGGATGTCGTGGAAGGTCGGCCCGGAGGGAGCGGTCGAGGTGGTGGCGGTCGCCGCGGCGGCCGGTACGGGAGCCGCCTGGGCCTGGTGGGGGGCCAGGCCCAGGGCGGCTGCCGCCAGCACGGCCGCCACGGCCGCGGCGGTGGTGGTGCGTTCCATCAATGGCTCCTCGCGTAAGCCGGGTTGTCAAAGTGACCCGACGGTAACGGGAGCGGGTTACCGGAAGTAACCCATTGGTAAGTTACGCGCTGGTAACGATTGAACGAAGGTCAGTGGAATCGGCTGCGGGCGCGCCGGCCGACTGAAAGTCGAGGTCAGCCGTTTTGAGGTGCGCCGGTCAGCGCGCTCTTGGCCTTCCACTGGTCCCAGGAGAGGTTCCACTCGCCGTAGCCGTTGCCGATCTCGGCATTGCCCTTGGAGCCCTCGCCGACCACCTCGAACGGGTCACCGACCTGGACCTGGGCGTAGAAGGACGCGGCATCGGCGTCGCTCATCCCCACGCAGCCCGAACTGGAGTTGACGCGGCCGAAGTCCGCCGAGTTCCACGGCGCGGCGTGCGCGTACATGCCCGACCACGTCAGGCGCATGGAGTAGTCGACCATCTTGTCGTAGGCATCGCCCAGGCCCACCGTCTGGGAGTCCATCCGGATGGTGCCCTCCTTGGACATGAGCACCATCTTCCCGGACCACGAGGCCTTCTTGCCGCCCGGGGTGCCGGCCGAGACCGCGATGGTCCTGACCGTCTGACCGTCCTCGACGACCTTCATCTTCTTGGTGTCGAGACCGACCTCCATCCGGCGGTCCTTGCCGATCTTGAACTCCGTGGTGTAGTCCTTGGCGAAGAGCCCGCCGCCCTGCCCGGAGTCCACCCCGTTCAGGTTCATGTCGACTTTCACCTCGGTGCCGGACTTCCAGTACTCCTTGGGGCGCCAGTCCACCCGGTCCTTGCCGCTGTAGTCCTTGAACCAGCCCCAGGAGCCCTCGGTGCTGTTCGAGGTGGTGACCTTCAGCTGCTTCTCCACCCCCGCCTTGTCGCTCACCGGGTTGTCGAAGACGATCGAGACGGGCATGGCCACGCCCACGACGCTGCCCTTGGGGATGTTGATCGACACCTTGTTCACCTTGTCGGCGGCGCCGCTCCTGAACTGGGTGGCCGCGCTCTGGCTGTCGGTGTTCTGGGCTTCGACCCGGTAGTCCGTGCCCGGCGAGGCATTGCGCTCCGACGTCCAGGTCCTTCCGTCGTCGGCTATCTTCCCGGGCAGCTCCCCGCCCTTGCCGTCGGTCACCTTCACCAGCGCGAGCTTGCCCTCGGCCAGGGTCACGGTGACCGGCTCGCCGGCCTTCACCTGATCACCCGTGAGGTTCACCGCTATCGCCATGTCCGACTTCGGCTTCATCTCCGCCTCGGCCTTGCCGGTCCCGCTCCCGGCAGCTCCGGACCCGCCCCCGCAGGCGGTCAGGGCAGCGGCCAGGAGTGCGGTGCCCGCCAGCATGGCGTGGCGGCCCCGACGGCGCGGCAGTGCGGTACGGCGTGTGCGGCTCAACGAAACCCCTCCGATGCAATGGTCTTTCGCGAATAGAGAGCGAACGGGACGGCTCCAGGTTGCGTATTCAGGGGAAAAACTCTTCCTTTCGGTTGTGACGTGGACCGCAGCGAAACGGTCATCGTCCGGTCACAATCGCCGCTCACTCCCGTCACGGGCCCCTGTGAGAGTCCTGTGCAGCCATCTCCCCGCCCCACGCACAGGAAGGCCGACAGCCGTGTGTGCACTGCTCGTGACCACCGCCCGGCAGCCCCGTCTCCAGCACGTCAAGCAGGATCTGACGGTGCGTGAGCTGTCCGTAGCGGAATACCGGACCTTCCTTTACCGGCACGGGAGGGCGAGTTTCCTCCAGTACCCCTCCTGGGCCGAAGTGAAGGACCTCTGGCGTTCGGAAAGGGTCGGATGGCACTACCCGGACGGGGAAATCGCGGGGGCCGCCCTCGTCCTCTACCGGCAATTCCCAGGCACCCGGAAATACTTCGCCTACCTTCCCGAAGGACCCGTCGTCGACTGGTCCGACCCCCGCATAGACCACTGGCTGACCCCGCTGCTGCGCCACCTCCGGGCCGCGGGGGCCTTCGCCGTCCGGATGGGTCCCACCCCCGCCTACCGCCGCTGGGACGCGGCCACCGTCAAGTCCGCGACCGGGCCCGGCCGTCAGCTGTCCGACGTCCTGGCCACCGAGGTCGATCCGGTCGGCTCCGCCCTCGCCGACCGGCTGCGCACCCGCGGCTGGAAGCGCTGCGGCGGCGAGGACGACGGCGACGCCCAGCCCCGCCACGTCTTCCGCGTCCCGCTGGCGGGCCGCTCGCGCGAAGACCTCTGGTCGGGGCTGAACCAGGAGTGGCGGCGCAATGTGCGCAAGGCCAAGAAGGCCGGTGTGGAGACGGTCCTCGGCAGCGCCGCCGACCTGCCGGAGTTCTACCGGCTGCTGAGGATCACCGAGGAACGCGACGGTTTCCGGCTCGGCCGCTCCCTCGCGTACTACGAGCGGCAGTACCGCGTCCTCAACGCCGAGCAGCCCGGACGGATGCGGCTCTACCTGGGCATCCACCAGGGCGAGATCCTCGCCGCCCACACGATGATCGTCGCGGGAAGCCGGGTCTGGTACCAGACCGGCGCCTCCGCCGACCACCGGCGCGAGGTCCGTCCCAGCAACGCCCTGCAGTGGCGGATGATGGGTGACGCCCACGCCCTCGGCGCGGACGAGTACGACATGCGCGGGGTACCCTCCACCCTTGACCCCGACGAACGTTCTTTCGGGTTGCTGCGCTGGAAGCTCGGCACCGGCGGGCAGGTCGTCGAGACGCTCGGCGAGTGGGAGACCCCGATGGACGGACACACCAACACGGCGTTGTACAAGGCCTTCCAGGCGTACCTGGCCCGCCGGTGAGCAACGGCACCACCGCCGCGGCGTCCGCCGCGGCCGAGCACACCCCGGCCGAGCGGCAACCGGCCGGGCAGCGACCGGTCGGGCGGCAATCGACCGGGCGGCAATCGACCGGGCCCACCGCAGACTCCCCGGCCCAGCGGGCCGCGGCGCCGCCCAAGACCTCGGTGCTCCGCAGCGGCGCGCTCATGGCGGCCGGTTCGATCGTCTCCCGCGCCACCGGCTTCGTCCGTTCCGCCGTCGTCGTCGCGGCGCTGGGCGTCGGCCTGCTCGGCGACAGCTACGCGGTGGCCAACACGGTCCCGAACATCATCTACATCCTGCTCGTGGGCGGCGCGCTCAACGCCGTCTTCGTGCCGGAGCTGGTCCGGGCCGCGAAGGAGCACGAGGACGGCGGCGCCGCCTACACCGACCGGCTGCTGACCGCCTGCACGGTCGTGCTGGTGGCCATCACGGCGGCCGCGGTCCTCGCCGCCCCCCTGATCGTGTCGCTGTACACCGGCTACAGCGGGGCCCAGGAGAGCACCACCGTCGCGCTGGCCCGCTACTGCCTGCCGCAGATCCTCTTCTACGGCCTCTTCACCCTGCTCGGCCAGGTGCTGAACGCGCGCGGCCGGTTCGGCGCCATGATGTGGACCCCGGTCCTCAACAACTTCGTGATCATCGCAGTCTTCGGCCTCTTCCTCTACGTCGCCCACGACGCGGAACACGGCCTGACCGCCGGGGAAACCCGGCTGCTGGGCCTCGGCACCACCGCCGGCATCGTCCTCCAGGCCCTCGCCCTCCTCCCCTCCCTGCGCGCCGCCCGCTTCCGCTGGCGCCCCCGCTTCGACTGGCGCGGCAGCGGCCTCGGCCGCCCGCTGCGCAACGCGGGCTGGCTGGTCATGCTCGTCCTCACCAACCAGATCGCCTACTGGGTCGTCACCCGGCTCTCCACCACCACCGGCGCCCGGGCCGACCTGGCGGGCCTCCCGGGCGCCGGGTACACGGCCTACAGCAACGCCTACCAGCTGTGGATCGTCCCCCAGGGCATCATCACCGTCTCGCTCGTGACCGCGCTGATGCCCCGGATGAGCGCCGCGGCCTCCGACGGCGACCTCACCGCCGTCCGCCGGGACGTCTCGTACGCGCTGCGCTCCAGCGCGGCCCTGGTCGTGCCGGCCGCCGCGCTCTTCGCCGCCCTCGCCCCCTGGGTGATGGGCTCCGTCTTCGAGTACGGCCGCACCGGCGCCGCCGACATCGAGGTGATGGCGGGCATCCTCGTCGCCTTCGCGCCCGGCCTGATCGCCTTCTCCGCCCAGTACGTCCTCTCGCGCGGCTTCTACGCGCTCTCCGACACCCGGACCCCGTTCTTCCTGAACCTGGTGGTCGCCGCGCTCAACGCGGGCCTGTCGGCCGCCGCGTACTTCCTGCTCCCCCCGCGCTGGGCGGTGACCGGCATGGCCGCCGCCTCCTCGGTCGCCTTCTTCGCCGGCGCGGCCGCGACCGCCCACGTCCTGGCCCGCCGGCTCGGCCCGCGCGCGGGCACCCGTACCGAGCGGCGCACCACGGCCGTACGGACCCACCTGCGGGTTCTCGTCGCCAGCGCCCCGGCGGCCGTCGCCGGGTACGCCGCCGCCCGCGCCGCCGAACGGTGGGGCGACTTCGCCGCGGTGGGGGCGGGAACCGCCGCCCTGCTGCTCGTCGTCGTCCTCCTCGCCGGGCCGCTGCGCCTGACGGAGATCACCGACCTGCTGGCCTCCCTGCGGCGCAAGACCGGCCGTTAGCGCGAGGAAGAGCCCCGAACCTCTTTGGAAAATGACCGGATGCCACGCGTACTGCTGATCGAGGACGACCCTTCCATCAGGGAAGGGGTGGGACTGGGCCTGCGCCGCCGCGGCCACGAGGTGAGCGCCGCCGAGACCGGCGAGGCGGGGCTCGCCCTGATGGCGGGCTTCCGGCCCGAACTCGTACTGCTCGACCTGATGCTGCCCGGGATGAACGGCGTACAGGTCTGCCGCCGCATCCGGGAGACCAGCGAGGTCCCCATCATCATGCTCACCGCGCGCGGCGACGACTTCGACATCGTCGTCGGCCTGGAGGCCGGCGCCGACGACTACATCGTCAAGCCCGCCCGCACCGAGGTCATCGAGGCCCGGGTCAGGGCCGTCCTGCGCCGGCTCGCCGACCCGGTGGGGATCCGCCCCGACGTCGAGCACCACGCCGAACTGGCCATCGACCGGGCAGGACTGACCGTCTCCAAGAACGGCGAGCGCGTCGCCCTCGCCCCCAGCGAGATCAAGCTCCTGCTGCACCTGTCGGCCTCCCCCGAGCAGGTCTTCTCCCGCCAGCAGCTCCTGGAGTACGTGTGGGAGCACAGCTACCACGCCGACGCGCGGCTGGTGGACGCCTGCGTGCGCCGGCTGCGCCACAAGATAGAGGACCCCGACGCCGCCCCCCGCTACATACAGACCGTGCGGGGCTTCGGCTACCGCTTCGGTCCCCTGTAGGGGTCGCGGAGTGAGAAGGGCGGCGCCGCTCGGCCTGCGCACCCGGCTGATCGGGGCCTTCCTGCTGGTCGCCGCGATCTGCGCGGTGACCACGGCCGCCCTGACCTACCAGCAGGCGCGCAACGCGATCCTCAAGCAGTCCCAGGACACCGCCGTCAGCACCCTGCGGGACCAGGTCGAGCAGCAGCAGATGCGCCTCCCCCTGGACCAGCAGGAGCTCCAGCGCATCGTCACGGACCTGGGCAAGCGGGGCAAGCCGCATCCCTGGATCGTCTTCGGCGAGTACGGCGGCCTGCGCGCCTCTTCCAACATCACCTCGCCGACCTCCACCGTGGTCACCGACCGGCTGCGCGACAAGGTCCGCACCAACCAGTACGGCGCGTTCCAACGTGTCGAGGACCGCAACGGCAATCCGTACCTGACGGTCGGTGTCGCCGCCGTCTTCGAGCACGGCGGGCTCCGCGAGCCCACGGGGGCCGTCTTCTTCGCCAGCATGGCGCTGACCGCCGAGAACCAGACGGTCCAGGCCATGGTCACGGCCGCCCAGCAGGGTGCCGTCCCCGGCCTGGCCATCGCCGTCGTCCCGGCCCTGCTGGCCGCGCGCAGCGTGCTGCGGCCGGTGCGCGACATGCGCCGCGCCGCCCAGCGGCTCGGCCGGGGCCGCCTGGACACCCGTATCGAGGTCCGGGGCGCCGACGAACTCGCCGGGCTCGCCCGCACCTTCAACGAGACCGCCCGCGCCCTCGAACACTCGGTGACCGAGCTACGGGAGGCGGAGTCCCGGGCCCGCCGCTTCGCCTCCGACGTCTCGCACGAGCTGCGCACCCCGCTCGCCGGGATGCTCGCCGTCACCGAGGTCCTCGACGAGGACGCCGCGGGCCTGGACCCCGACACCGCCAAGGCCCTGCGCCTGATCAGCGCCGAGACCGGCAAGCTGGCCGTCCTCGTCGAGGACCTGATGGAGATCTCCCGCTTCGACGCCCGCGCCGCCGAGCTCAACCTCGACGACGTGGACATCGCCGAGGCCGTCGGCAAGACCCTGGAACGCCGTCACTGGGACGGCGACGAGGTCCGCGCCGAGTTGCCGCACCTGGTCCGCGCCCGGCTCGACCCCCGGCGCTTCGACGTGGTCCTCGCCAACCTCGTCGGCAACGCCCTGCGGCACGGCGGCGCCCCGGTACGGATCACCGTGCGGACCGCGCCGGGCCCCGCGGGGGAGCGGCTGCTGATCGAGGTCGCCGACAGCGGGCCCGGCATCGCCCCCGAGGTGCTGCCGCACATCTTCGACCGGTTCTTCAAGGCCGACGCCGCCCGCACCCGCTCCGCGGGCAGCGGCCTCGGTCTCGCCATCACGCAGGAGAACGTCCATCTGCACGGCGGTACGCTCCGGGCGGCCAACGGGCCCGCCGGTGGCGCCGTCTTCACCCTCGACATGCCGCTGGAGGCAGGGCCGTGAGCGGAGCGAAGAAGACCGCGACCGCCGTCCTCGCCCTGGTCGGCACACTGCTGCTCGGCGCCTGCGGCATCAAGCCCACCGGCGTGATCGACAGCGGCCACGCCGCCACCGTGGTCGTCCCGGGCGCCGCCGACGGGCCGGTCCTGTACTACGTGAACAAGGAGACCGGGCGGCTGGTGCCGGCCCCACTGGCGCTGGAGGGATACACGATCAAGCCCCCCGCGCTCCTGTCGGTGCTGCTGACCGGGCGCGGCGCCCCGGCCCGCGCGGCCGGGCTCACCACCGAGCTGCCCCAGGTCCCCGCCCAGGAAGCGATGAGCACGGAGATCGAGCACACCGCGGAGGGCCGGGTGCGCGCCCGGGTCCCGTTCAAGGTGGGGGACCTGTCGGAACTGGGCGTCGGCCAGATCGTCTGCACCCTCGGCTTCGCCGTGACCCCGGGGACCCTCAGCGAGGTCACCGTGCAGGGGACCGACACCGTCCTCGAACCCGCCATGTGCGACCTGCGGCGCTGACCCCGGTCGCGCGCGCGACCGGCGCCGCGCCCTTGCGGGCGGGGCGCCGCACCGGTCACCGTGGCCGCATGGACCACGCCCCGGCCCCGCCCGACGTCTTCGACCCCCGCGTCTACGCCGAGGGGATCCCGCACGCGCGCTACCGCATCCTGCGCGACACCGACCCGGTGGCCTGGCAGCCCGAACCGGAGGTGCTGGGATGGCCCGCCGGACCGGGCTTCTGGGCCGTCACCCGGCACGCCGACGTCGTACGGGTCCTGCGCGACCACCGCACGTACTCCTCCTGGCTGGGCGCCACCCAGATCCGCGACCCCGACCCGGCCGACCTGCCGTTCCTGCGCCGCACCATGCTCAACCAGGACCCCCCGGACCACGGCCGGCTGCGCCGGCTCGTCGCCCGCTCCTTCACCCCCGCCCGCGTCGACGCCTTCGCCGGACGGGTCCGCGAACGCGCTCGGTCGCTGCTGGCCGGCGCCCGCGAGAAGGCCGAGGACGGCGCCGTCGACATCGTGCGCGCCGTCACCGACGAGTACGCCCTGCTCAACCTCACCGACCTGCTGGGCGTGCCGGCCGCCGACCGGGCGCTGCTGCTGGAGTGGACCGTACGGGTCATCGGCTACCAGGACCCCGAGGACGCGCCCGCGCCCCTGACGGGCCCGGACGGCACACCGCTCGACCCGCGCTCCCCGGCCCTGCTCGGGGAGATGTTCGCGTACGCCCGCGATCTGGCCGCCCGCAAGCGCGCGCACCCCGGCGACGACGTGATGACGGCCCTCGCCCTGGGCGGACTCGACCCGGCCGAGCTGGAGATGTTCTTCTTCCTGTTGACCGTCGCGGGCAACGACACCGTGCGCGGGGCGGCCCCCGGCGGCCTGCTCGCCCTAGCCCGCGACCCGGACGCCTACCGGCGCCTGGCCGACGGCCGGGTGGCGGTGGACCCGGCCGTCGAGGAACTCCTGCGGGTCCACCCGCCGGTGCTCAGCTTCCGCCGCACCGCGGCCGTCGACACCGTACTGGCCGGGCGGCGCATCCGGGCCGGTGACAAGGTGGTGGTCTTCCACGCCTCCGCCAACCACGACGAGCGCGTCTTCACCGACCCCGCGCGCCTCGACCTCGGGCGCTCGCCCAATGCGCACGTCTCCTTCGGGGACGGGCCGCACGTGTGCCTCGGCGCCCACTTCGCCCGGCTCCAGCTGCGCACCCTGTACGAGGAGTGGCGGGCCGCCCTGCCCCCGCCCGAACTCGCGGGTCCGCCGCGCAGGCTGGTCTCGAACTTCATCAACGGGATCACACGGCTGCCGCTGCGGGTGTCCGGGCCGCGCCGGTGACGTCCGCCTCCAGCTCCGTCACGTCGGGCCCGTAGGCGTCGGAGTTGACGACCTTGAGGACGAGGCAGAAGGACGAGTCGCCGTACTTGCGGGCCAGTGCCCTGTGGTGCCGGGCCAGATAGCGGGCGCCGGCCTGGTTGCTGTTGGCGGTCTGCCCCGACAGCAGGAACACCGGCCGGGCGCCCCGGCCCGTCGTCAGCCGCGCCAGCAGCACGAACTCGACCACGCCCTTCTCCCAGCGGTACGTCTCGTCAGCCACGAAGATGGCCCCCCGGTCCGGGCCGGGCTCCCCGGACACGTCGACCCGCACCCCCGGCAGCATGGAGCTCAGGTGCGCCGCGGTACGGGCGTTGGAGACCGGGCCGCCGACACAGAACTCGGCGCGCTCGCCGAAGCCCTGGCGGGCCTCGTGGGTGATGATCTGCACGTTCGCCCCGCAGTCCTTGATCAGGGCGGAGATCTCCAGCAGCGCGAAGGCGTCGTTGCGGTGCAGCGAGGAATCGGTGCCGCCCATCTGCCGGTTGACCACGAAGAGGCAGTCGGAGCCCGTCGGCAGCCCGAAGAACGCCTGCTTGCGGCGCAGCGTACGGCGCCACAGGTAGGTCCGGGCACACCAGCCGACCCCGCCGCTGAGTGCGGTGGCTATCACCCCGAGCACGATGTTGCGCACGTCGTCGTTCATGCGGCGGATGGTAGCCGTCACACCGCCTTCCTGACGCGGGGGGTGCGGTGAAGTTACAGTGCCGCAGCCGGGCCTGACCGGCTGTCGACTGGAGGAAACGGATGCGTCGTCCCGCCGTACGTCAGTTAGCGCTCGTCGCCCTCGCCGGGGCGCTCGTCTCCACGGGGGCCGCAGCTCCGCCGTCGGGGTCCGCCGCCCCGCCCAAGGTCCCCGTGGCGGCCGGCTACGGCGGAGCGGTGGCCAGCGTCGACGCCGACGCCTCGGCCGTCGGTATCGGCGTCCTGCGCGCCGGCGGCAACGCCGTGGACGCGGCGGTGGCCACCGCCGCCGCGCTCGGGGTCACCGAGCCGTACTCGGCGGGGATCGGCGGGGGCGGCTACTTCGTCTACTACGACGCCGGGTCCCGCCGGGTGCACACCATCGACGGCCGGGAGACCGCCCCGGCCTCGGCCACCTCCGCGCTGTTCCAGGAGAACGGGGTCGCCATCCCC
Organism: Streptomyces sp. NPDC055254; assembly: GCF_053606025.1. Taxonomy (NCBI): domain Bacteria; kingdom Bacillati; phylum Actinomycetota; class Actinomycetes; order Kitasatosporales; family Streptomycetaceae; genus Streptomyces; species Streptomyces sp. NPDC055254. The sequence continues at coordinate 157,180 of NZ_JBSGQV010000003.1, forward strand.
TTCGCCGAAGGGCAGACCAGCGGCCTGGGGGTCGGCGTCCCCGGCACCCCGGCCACCTGGAAGAGCGCCCTCGACGCCTGGGGCACCCGCCCGCTGGGCCGGCTCCTGGAGCCCGCCCGGAAACTGGCCCGCGAGGGCTTCACGGTGGACTCCACCTTCCGCGCCCAGACCGAGGCCAACGAGGCCCGGTTCAGGGACTTCCCCGACACCCGCGAGCTGTTCCTGCCGGGCGGCGCCCTGCCGGTGGTCGGCTCCACCTTCAAGAACCCGGACCTGGCCGCGACGTACGCGGAGCTCGGCCGCAAGGGGGCCGGCGCGCTCTACCGGGGGCCGATCGCCGAGGACATCGTCCGGACCGTGCGCACACCCCCGGTGGACCCGGCCGCCACCCGCGTCGTCCGCGCGGGCGACCTGACCACCGGCGACCTGCGCGCGTACGCGACCAAGCGGCAGGCCCCGACCCAGGTGCGCTACCGCGGCCTGGACGTCTACGGCATGGCGCCCTCCTCCTCGGGCGGCACCACCGTCGGCGAGGCGTTGAACATCCTGGAGCGGACCGACCTCTCGAAGCTGTCGGAGGCCCAGTACCTGCACCACTTCATCGAGGCCTCGCGGATCTCCTTCGCCGACCGGGGGCGCTGGGTCGGCGACCCGGCCGCCGAGGACGTGCCGACGCGGCAGCTGCTCTCGCAGCGGTTCGCCGACTCGCGTGCCTGCCTGATCGAGCCGGACCGGGCGCTCACCAGCCCGCTGGCCCCCGGCGACCCGCGGGCTCCCGAGCCCTGCGCCACCACCGGGCAGGCGGCGCCGACCACGTACGAGGGAGAGAACACCACGCACCTGACGGTCGCCGACCGCTGGGGCAACGTGGTCTCCTACACCCTGACCATCGAGTCCACCGGGGGCAGCGCGATCACCGTTCCGGGGCGCGGCTTCCTGCTGAACAACGAGCTCACCGACTTCTCCTTCGTCCCGGCCGCGCCCGGCGTCCCGGACCCGAACCTGCCCGGCCCCGGCAAGCGGCCGCGCTCGTCCATGTCGCCGACCATCGTGCTGGAGCACGGGCGGCCGGTCCTGGCCGTCGGTTCCCCCGGCGGCGCGACCATCATCACCACCGTGCTGCAGACCCTGACCGGGCATCTGGACCGGGGTCGTCCGCTCGTCGACGCGATCGCCGCGCCGCGCGCCAGCCAGCGCAACCAGACCACCACCGAGCTGGAGCCGGGGCTGTGGAACAGCCCGGTCCGGGCCGAGCTGGAGGCCATCGGCCACGGCTTCCGGCAGAACCCGGAGATCGGGGCCGCCACCGGAGTGCAGCGGCTGCCCGACGGGCGCTGGCTGGCGGCGGCGGAGACGAGCCGGCGGGGCGGCGGATCGGCGATGGTCGTCCACCCGCACGGGAGGCCGTAGGGATCCGAGTCGCCGTGCGGCCGCCGGCCCTCCCGGCGGGCTTCCGGCCGCTCCGGCGCCGCGCGGCAGGCCCTACGGGAGTCCTACGGGAGGGTGAGGATCCGCGGCCCGTCGGCGGTGATCGCGACCGTGTGCTCCGCGTGCGCGGCGCGGTTGCCGTCGACCGTCCGCAGGGTCCAGCCGTCGCCGTCGCAGCGGTAGTCGTCCGTACCGCCCGCGATCAGCATCGGCTCGATCGCGATCACCATGCCGGGGCGCAGCTTCATGCCGCGCCCCGGCGGACCCTCGTTGGGCACGCCCGGATCCTCGTGCATGCGGCGGCCGATCCCGTGGCCGCCGAAGCCGTCCGGGATGCCGTACCCGGCGGCGCGGCACACGGTGCCGATGGCGTGGGCGACGTCCCCGATCCGGTTGCCGGGCAGGGCGGCGGCGATCCCGGCGGCCAGCGCCGCCTCCGCGGTCTCGATGAGCCGCAGGTCGGCGGGGCGGGGCCGGCCGACGGTGAAGCTGACCGCCGCGTCACCGACCCAGCCGCCGAGCCGGGCCCCGCAGTCGATGCTGACCAGGTCGCCGTCGCGGAGCCGCGCCCCGTCGGGGATGCCGTGCACGATCGCGTCGTTGACGGAGGTGCAGACCACGCCCGGGAAGGGCACCGGCGCGAAGCGCGCCCGGTAGCCGAGGAAGGGCGAGGTCGCCCCGGCCTCGCGGAGCACCTCGCGGGCCACGCCATCCAGGTCCAGCAGGGAGCTGCCGACGCGCGCGGCCTCCCGTACGGCCGCGAGGGCCTCTGCCACGACGCGGCCCGCGGCGCGCATCTCGTCGATCGACCGGTCCGTCTTCAGTTCCACCATGCCAATAACTATACCGGTATAACTGTAACGGGATAGTTATTGGCATGGGAGGTAGGATGGACGCATGGTCCGTACCCCCCTCACCCCGGAAGAGCGCGAGCGCGGCGAGCGCTTGGGCGCGCTGCTGCGCGAGGCGCGCGGCGCGCGCAGCATGGTCGAGATCGCGGCCGGCGCCGGCCTCTCGGCCGAGACGCTCCGCAAGATCGAGACCGGCCGGGCGCCCACCCCCGCCTTCTTCACCGTCGCCGCCGTCGCGGAGGTCCTCGGTCTCTCCCTGGACGAAGTGATGCGCCGCTGCGCCCTCGTGCCCGTCTGAGCGGGGCGGCGGCCGTGCGGGCCGCGGGGCCGGGGCCGTAGGGTCGTGCGGTATGGATCTCGAAGAGCTCGGCAGGGCCCGGTACGTCAGCCTCACCACCTTCCGCAAGGACGGCACGCCCGTGGCGACGCCGGTCTGGGCGGTGGCCGACGGCGGCGAACTGTACGTGTGGACGCGCAGCGACTCGTGGAAGATCAAGCGGATCCGCAACGACGGACGGGTCCTGGTCACCCCCTGCGACGTGCGCGGACGCGTCGCGCCGGGGGCGCCCGTGCGGGAAGGGCGGGCGCGCCTGCTGGACGAGTCGGGGCTGCGGCGGGTGCGGAAGCTGATGACGCGCAAGTACACCTGGCAGTTCTGGGCCGTGGACGTCCCGGCCACCCTCGCGCGGCGCGGCAAGCGGCCGCACACCGCGATCGCCGTCCAGCTTTGAGGCGCCCGTAGCCCGCACGTAACACTGGTGGGGTCCAATGCGGTCATGGAGACCGCGACTGCACTGATGATCAGTCAACTCGCCGACTACTTGAGGGGATTGACGCAGAGACTGGATCCCGGGGCGGGCTGGTACGGGGAATTCCTGCGGCGGGATCCGGACGGAGTGCGGGCCTGTCTGGACGGGGCCGCGATGCCGCCGTGGGACGTGGTGGAGTCGCTGCTGCGGGACCTGGAGGCGGTGGTCGGCGCGGAGGCCGCGGCGCGGGAGACGGTGTACGCGGCCCGGCTGCGGGCCGCGGCGGCCGCCGCGTGGGACCGGCTGCCGGGCGGGGCCGAGGAACTGCGGTCGCTGCTCACGGCGTCGGCGTCCGAACGGGCACAGACGGCGGCGGCCCTGCGCGCGCTGACGGCCCGGCTCGGCGGCGCCGTCGACCCGGAGGTCGCGACCGCCCTGGCCGGCGAGCTCGCGTGGGCCCAGGACGACGCCGTGCGCGCCGCGGCCCGCCACGAGGACCTGACCGCCCGGCTGGCCACCCTCCACGCCACCGAGCCCGGTGCGGCTCCCACGGGGGAGGACCCCGCCGGCACCGCCGACGAGCCCCGCCCGGGTGTCCCGCGGCAGCGCGGCGCCGTCGCGGATCCGCCGGTCGGGCGTGCCGAGGGGCGCCGGCTGCGCGGCGCCCGGCGGTCCGGCGGCGCGCGCTACGCGGGTGCGGCGGCCCCGCAGGCCCCGGTCGCCGCCCCGCCCGGGCAGCACACCGCTTCCGCGCCGGTCCTGCCGACGCCGCGCGGGGCCCGCTTCGGCCGCCCGGAGCCGGACACCGCGCCGCACGACGCGCACGGGTCGGCGGGGAGCCGGACGGAGGTCGGCGGGGCGGACGGCGCGGCGCGGCACAGTGCGGAGGGCCCCGCCGGGCAGGCGGGCGGCGGGGCGGACGGCGCGGCGTGGTGGAGCACGCGGAGCCCCGCCGGGCAGGAGCACAACCGGGCGGACGGCGCGGCGCGGCACAGTGCGGAGGGCCCCGCCATGCAGGCGGACGGCGCGGCGTGGCACGGTGCGGGGGGACCCGCCGGGCAGGCGGAGGGCGCGGCGCGGCACGGTACGGGGGGCCCCGCCGGGCGGGAGCCGGACCGGGCGGAGGGCGTGGCGCGGGGGAGTACGCGGGGACTCGTCGGGGAACTGGTAGCCCTGCGCGCGCAGGGGCGCAGCGGGGAGGCGCACGGGCTGCTGTGCGAGGCCGCCGCCTGGCCCGCCGAGCGGTTGCCCGGGCTCGCGGCCGAGCTGGCCCGCGCCGGGCTCGCCGCCGACTGGGCCACCCTGCTGTGGGAGGCGGCCTCGTTGCCGCCCGGTCAGCTCGCGGCGGCCGCGGCCGCCCTCGGCGAGGCCGGCCGGGAGGCCGACTCCGACCGCCTGCTGCGCCAGGGCATGGCCCGGCCCCCGGCCGAGATCGCCGACGCGGCGCTCGCCCTCGGCGAAGCCGGCCGGACCCGCGAGACGGCGGCCCTGCTCGGCGCCTTCGTCCGGGTCCGCACCGCCGAGGAGGCCGCCGCGATGGCGCGGCGGGACCCCCAGTGGTTCGCGCCCCGGTTGCTTCACGCGGCCCGCGCCCTGTCCGGGACCAGGCACCGCGACCTGGTCCACGCGCTTCGCGTGGCCGGTATCGCGGCGGCGTAAACCGCCCGTTCACTGACCGGAATCGATCGCCGGACGACCTGTCCTGATCGACTGCTCCTACCGTGCGAGGCGGTCTTGCCCCGGGCCGGGCCGAGGCCTACGTTCTACTCCCTACGTACTCCGTCTACGTGCGTAGAACTCGGCGATCCCGTCGCGAGGAGCAGCTCATGGCCCAAGTCGTCCGCGCCGCGCTGGTCCAGGCCACCTGGACCGGAGACACCGAATCGATGATCGCCAAACACGAGGAGCACGCCCGGCGGGCCGCCGCCCAGGGGGTGAAGATCATCGGCTTCCAGGAGGTGTTCAACGCCCCCTACTTCTGCCAGGTCCAGGAGCCCGAGCACTACCGCTGGGCCGAGGCCGTCCCCGACGGCCCGACCGTCCGCCGCATGCAGGACCTCGCCCGCGAGACCGGCATGGTGATCGTCGTACCGGTCTTCGAGCTGGAGAGCGAGGGCTTCTACTACAACACCGCCGCCGTCATCGACGCCGACGGCAGCTACCTGGGCAAGTACCGCAAGCACCACATCCCGCAGGTCAAGGGGTTCTGGGAGAAGTACTACTTCCGCCCGGGCAACCTCGGCTGGCCGGTGTTCGACACCGCCGTCGGCCGGGTCGGCGTGTACATCTGCTACGACCGACACTTCCCCGAGGGCTGGCGCCAGTTGGGCCTGGCGGGAGCCCAGCTGGTCTACAACCCCTCCGCCACCCATCGCGGCCTCTCCGCCTACCTCTGGCAGTTGGAACAACCCGCCGCGGCCGTCGCCAACGAGTACTTCATCGCCGCGATCAACCGCATCGGCCAGGAGGAGTACGGCGACAACGACTTCTACGGGACCAGTTACTTCGTGGACCCGCGCGGCCGCTTCGTCGGCGAGACCGCCAGCGACAAGGAAGAGGAACTCCTCGTCCGCGACCTCGACTTCGACCTGATCAAGGAGGTCCGCGACCAGTGGGCCTTCTACCGCGACCGCCGCCCCGACGCCTACGGAGGGCTCGTACAGCCGTGAGCAACCCGATTCCCCTGCACAGCCGCCACCGCACCGTCCTGCCCGACTGGCTCGCGCTCTACTACGACCGCCCCATCGAGCTCACCCACGGCGAGGGCCGCCACGTCTGGGACGCCGACGGCAACCGCTACCTCGACTTCTTCGGCGGCATCCTCACCACGATGACCGCCCACGCCCTGCCCGAGGTCACCAAGGCCGTCGCCGAGCAGGCCGGGCGGCTCATCCACTCCTCGACCCTGTACCTCAACCGGCCGATGATCGAGCTCGCCGAGCGGGTCGCCGCACTCTCCGGCATCCCCGACGCCCGGGTCTTCTTCACCACCTCCGGCACCGAGGCCAACGACGCCGCCCTGCTGCTCGCGACGACGTACCGCCGCTCCAACCAGATCCTGGCGATGCGCAACAGCTACCACGGCCGGTCCTTCTCCACCGTGTCCGTCACCGGCAACCGGGGCTGGTCCCCGACCAGCCTGTCGCCGCTCCAGACCTACTACGTCCACGGCGCGGTCCGCACCCGGGGCCCCTTCGCGGAGCTGTCCGACCGCGACTTCACCGCCGCCGCCGTCGCGGACCTCCAGGACGTGCTGGGCCAGGCGCGCGGGGGAGTGGCCGCGCTCATCGCCGAGCCGATCCAGGGCGTCGGCGGGTTCACCTCGCCCCCGGACGGCCTGTACGGGGCCTTCCGCGAGGTCCTCGACCGCCACGGCATCCTGTGGATCAGCGACGAGGTGCAGACCGGCTGGGGCCGTACCGGTGAGCACTTCTGGGGCTGGCAGGCGCACGCGCAGAACGGCCCGCCGGACATCCTCACCTTCGCCAAGGGGATCGGCAACGGCATGTCCATCGGCGGGGTCGTCGCCCGCTCCGAGGTGATGAACTGCCTGGACGCCAACTCCATCTCCACCTTCGGCGGCTCCCCGGTCACCATGGCGGCCGGCCTCGCCAACCTCTCGTACCTGCTGGAGCACGACCTCCAGGGCAACGCCCGCCGCGTGGGAGGCCTGCTCCTGGAACGGCTGCGCTCCGTCGCCGCCCACGCGCCCGCCGTACGGGAGGTCCGCGGCCGGGGCCTGATGGCCGGACTGGAACTCACCAGGCCCGGCACCGACCAGGCCGACCCGCAGGCCGTCGCCGCCGTTCTGGAAGCGGCCCGCGAGGGCGGTCTGCTCCTCGGCAAGGGCGGAGGGCACGACACCAGCGTGCTGCGCATCGCACCGCCGCTGTCCCTCACCGTCGCCGAGGCGGAAGAGGGCGCCGAGATCCTCGAACAGGCGCTCCGCAGCATCGAGTAGGGGGACCCCATGAGCATCCGCACCCTGATCCGCGGCGGCCTCGTCGTGACGGCCGCCGACGAACTGCACGCCGACGTCCTGATCGAGGACGGCCGCGTGGCGGCCCTGGCCACGCACGGCTCGGCGCCCGCCGAGGCCTGGACGGCCGACCGGGTGATCGACGCGAGCGGGAAGTACGTGATCCCGGGCGGGGTCGACGCCCACACCCACATGGAGCTCCCCTTCGGCGGCACGTCCGCCTCGGACACCTTCGAGACCGGCACCCGGGCCGCCGCCTGGGGCGGCACCACCACCATCGTCGACTTCGCCGTGCAGAGCGTGGGCCGCACCCTGCGCGAGGGGCTCGACACCTGGTACGACAAGGCCGACGGCAAGTGCGCCGTCGACTACGCCTTCCACATGATCCTCTCCGACGTCAACGAGGGCACCCTCAAGGAGATGGACCTGCTGGTCGGCGAGGGCGTCACCTCCTTCAAGCTGTTCATGGCCTACCCCGGCGTCTTCTACAGCGACGACGGCAGGATCCTGCGCGCGATGCAGCGCGGCACCGCCAACGGCGGGCTGATCATGATGCACGCGGAGAACGGCATCGCGATCGACGTCCTCGTCGAACAGGCCCTGGCGCGCGGGGAGACCGACCCCCGCCACCACGGAGAGGTTCGCAAGGTGCTCCTCGAAGCCGAGGCCACCCACCGCGCCATCCAGCTCGCCCGGGTGGCCGGCGCGCCCCTCTACGTCGTCCACGTCTCGGCACAGGAGGCGGTCGCCGAGATCGCCGCCGCCCGCGACAAGGGGCTGCCCGTCTTCGGCGAGACCTGTCCGCAGTACCTCTTCCTGTCCACCGACAACCTCGCGGAGCCCGACTTCCAGGGCGCCAAGTACGTCTGCTCCACCCCGCTGCGCCCCCGCGAGCACCAGGCGGCCCTGTGGCAGGGCCTGCGGACCAACGACCTCCAGGTGGTCTCCACCGACCACTGCCCGTTCTGCTTCCGCGGCCAGAAGGAGCTCGGCCGCGGCGACTTCTCGAAGATCCCCAACGGACTTCCGGGTGTGGAGAACCGCATGGACCTCCTCCACCAGGCCGTCCTGGACGGGCACATCAGCCGCCGCCGCTGGATCGAGATCGCCTGCGCGACCCCGGCCCGGATGTTCGGCCTCTACCCCCGCAAGGGCACCATCGCGCCGGGCTCCGACGCCGACATCGTCCTCTACGATCCGCATGCCGAGCAGGTCATCTCCGCCGAGACGCACCACATGAACGTGGACTACTCGGCGTACGAGGGCAAGCGGATCACCGGACGCGTCGACACCGTGCTCTCGCGCGGCGAACTCGTCATCGACCGGCGCGAGTACACGGGCCGGGCCGGCCACGGGGCCTTCGTCCACCGCTCCACCTGTCAGTACCTGTAAGGAGAGTCCCCCTTCATGGACTTCGGCCTCGTCCTCCAGACCGACCCGCCCGCCTCCCAGGTCATCAGCCTCATGAAGCGCGGCGAACGCAACGGCTTCCGCTACGGCTGGACCTTCGACTCGGCGATCCTCTGGCAGGAGCCGTTCGTCATCTACAGCCAGATCCTGGCCAACACGCAGAAGATGCACGTCGGCCCGATGGTCACCAATCCGGGCACCCGGACCTGGGAGGTGACCGCATCCACCTTCGCCACCCTCAACGACATGTACGGCAACCGCACGGTCTGCGGGATCGGGCGCGGCGACTCGGCGATGCGGGTCGCCGGGCGCGCGCCCAACACCCTGGCCCGCCTGGGCGAGGCCATCGACGTCATCCGCGACCTCGCCGAGGGCCGGGAAGCCGAGGTGGACGGCAATCCGATCCGCATCCCCTGGATCCGGGACGGGAAGCTGCCGGTGTGGATGGCCGCGTACGGGCCGAAGGCCCTCGCCCTGGCCGGGCAGAAGGCGGACGGGTTCATCCTCCAGCTCGCCGACCCCTACCTCACCGAGTGGATGATCAAAGCGGTCCGGGAGGCGGCCGCAGCGGCCGGCCGGGACCCGGACGCGATCACCATCTGCGTCGCGGCGCCCGCGTACGTGGGCGAGGACCTCGCGCACGCCCGCGACCAGTGCCGCTGGTTCGGCGGCATGGTCGGCAACCACGTCGCCGACCTGGTCTCCCGCTACGGCGAGCACTCCTCGATGGTCCCGGACGAGCTGACCGAGTACGTCAAGTCCCGCCAAGGCTACGACTACAGCCACCACGGCCGCGCCGGCAACCCGTCCGCGGACTTCGTCCCCGACGAGATCGTCGACCGGTTCTGCCTGCTGGGCCCGCCCGAGGCCCACATCGAGAAGCTCCGCGCCCTGCGCGACCTCGGCGTCGACCAGTTCGCCGTCTACGACATGCACGACGCGAAGGAGGCCACGATCGACGCGTACGGCGCCACGATCATCCCGGCGTTCGAGGATTGACGGCGCCGGCCGGCGGGTGTCCGGCCCCGGGTCGCTGCGCAGCGGCGAGGGCGGGGCCGGTTCACCCCGCGGCCATCCGGTGTGCCGCGGTCCGTCGGGGGCCGTCGGTGGGGTTTGTCGGCCGGGCGTGCTTTGCTGGGGGCATGATCGATGACTTCCTGGCCCATTCCCTGCCCGACGTGGAGGAGGCCGTCCGCAAGGCGGCGGCCGTCGAGATCATGCCGAGGTTCCGGCAGCTCGCAGACCACGAGGTGGACCGAAAGAGCGGTCCGCACGACCTGGTGACCGTCGCCGACCGCAGGGCCGAGGAGTACCTCACGGCCGCCCTCACCCGACTGCTGCCCGGCTCGAACGTGGTCGGGGAGGAGGCGGTGCACGCCGACCCCGGCGGGTACGGGGCGCTGCGCGCCGACGCGCCGGTCTGGATCGTCGACCCGGTGGACGGCACCCGGCAGTTCGTCGCCGGCGACCCCCACTTCTGCACCCTGGTGGCGCTCGCCCACCGCGGCGAGCTCCTCGCCTCCTGGACCTTCGCCCCGGCGCTGGAGGAGATGGTGACCGCCGTGCGCGGGCAGGGCGCGTACTGCGGGGGCGAGCGGATCCTCAGCGGTTCGCCCGCACCGGGCGCGGACCTGCGGGTCGCCACGGCCGACCCGCTGTACACCTCCGAGGAGGACGAGCGGGTCCTGGCCCGGCTGAACGTCCCCGGGGTCACCCCCCGGCCGTGCGGCTCCGCGGGCCTGGAGTACCTGCGGGTGGCGCGCGGGGAGATGGACGGACTCGCCTTCACCTGGCCCTCCGCCTGGGACCACGCGGCGGGCCTGCTCCTGGTCGGTGAGGCCGGCGGCGCGCACAGCACGGTCGACGCGGTCCCCTTCCGGGTGGACCGCGACAACGCCCTGCCCTTCGCCGTCGGCCGGGACGAAGCCACCACCGTACGGATCCGAGAGCTGCTGCGCGGCGCGTGAGCCCCGGCCCGTCCGCGACGGCGGGCGCCATATCCTGAGGCCGCAGGGCCACCGGACGAAGGAGTCGCAAGTGCCGCCGATTCTCGATGCGGTCGTGGTGGGGGCGGGGCCCAACGGCCTGACGGCCGCCGTCGAACTGGCCCGCCGCGGCTTCTCCGTGGCCGTTTTCGAAGCCGCCGACACCGTCGGCGGCGGAGCCCGGACCGAGGAGCTCACCCTCCCCGGCTTCCGGCACGACCCGTGCTCGGCGGTGCACCCGCTCGGCATCGGCTCCCCGGTGTTCGCCACGATGCCGCTGGCGCGGTACGGGCTGGAGTGGCTCCACGCCCCGCTGCCGATGGCGCATCCCTTCGACGACGGCACGGCCGCCGTGCTCTCCCGCTCGGTCGCGGAGACCGCGGCCTCCTTCGGGCCGAGCGACGCGGGCACCTACCGGCGGCTGGTGGAACCCTTCCTCGGCAAGTGGGACACCCTGGCACGGGACTTCATGTCGCTGCCGGACACGGCGCTGCCCCGGGACCCGCTCACCCTCGCCCGGTTCGGGATCGCCGGACTGCCCCCCGCCACCTGGCTCCTGCGGCGCTTCCGCGAGGAGCCCGCCCGGGCGCTGTTCGCCGGCCTCGTCGCGCACGTCATCGCCCCGCTCGGCGGGATCGCCACCGGCGCCGTGGGCCTGGTCTTCGCCCTCGCCGCGCACGCGAACGGCTGGCCGCTGCCGCGCGGCGGCTCGCAGTCGATCTCCGACGCCCTCGCCGGGTACCTGCGCGACCTCGGCGGCGCGGTCCACACCGGCTTCGCGGTCAAACGGCTCGACGACCTGCCGCCGGCCCGCGCGTACGTCTTCGACACCTCGCCGACCGCGCTGGCCCGCATCGCCCGGCTGGGGCGCGTCTACGACGGCTACCGGTACGGCGCCTCCGTCTTCAAGCTCGACTACGCGCTGGACGGTCCGGTGCCGTGGACCGCCGAGGCGCCCCGCCGGGCCGGCACCGTCCAGGTGGGGCCGCGCACCCGTGACATCGACGCCGCCCTGCAACTCGCTTCCGGCGGCCGGGCGCCCCGTACCCCCTTCCTGATCACCGCCCAGCCCAGCCTGGTCGACCCGGGCCGGGCACCCGAGGGCAAGCACGTGTTCTGGGCGTACGGTCACGTGCCCGCGGGTTGGGACGGCGACCTCACCGAGGCCGTCGAGCGCCAACTGGAGCGCTTCGCACCGGGCTTCCGCGACCTGGTGCTGGCCCGCGCCACGGCCGGCCCGCCGCAGCTCGCCGCCCGCAACCCCAACTACGTCGGCGGGGACATCGCCTGCGGCGCCGCTTCGGGACTCCAGCTGCTGCTGCGCCCCAAGCTCTCCCTCTCCCCGTACACCACGGCCCACCCGGCGGTGTTCCTGTGCTCCTCCGCGACCCCGCCCGGGCCGGGCGTGCACGGCATGTCCGGGCACAACGCCGCCAAGGCGGTCTGGCGCCACCTGCGAAAGGACTCCTGATGGTCCGCATCACCCTCGTCCTCGGCGACATCACCGCCGAGAAGGCCGACGCGATCGTCAACGCCGCGAACTCCTCGCTGCTCGGCGGCGGCGGGGTGGACGGCGCCATCCACCGGCGCGGCGGTCCGCAGATCCTCGCGGCCTGCGAGGACCTGCGGCGCTCGCACTACGGCAAGGGCCTGCCCACCGGCCGGGCCGTCGCCACCCCGGCCGGCCGGCTGCCCGCCGAACACGTGATCCACACGGTCGGCCCGGTCTGGTCGCGCGACGAGGACCGCTCGGAGCTGCTCGCCTCGTGCTACCGCGAGTCCCTCAGGGTCGCCGACGAGCTGGGGGCCCGTACGGTCGCTTTCCCGGCCGTCTCCACGGGGATCTACGGCTGGCCCATGGACGACGGCGCGCGGATCGCGGTGGAGACCGTCCGCGCGGCGCGGACCGAGGTGGAGGAGGTCCGCTTCGTCCTGTTCGACGACGCTGCCTACGCGGCCTTCGAGGCAGCGGCCGAGGCCTCCTGCTAGTGCCCTGGCCGGCACACCGTGCCGGTCACCGCACTGGCTGGGGACCCCGCCGGCCTCCGCCCGGGGCCGGGCGGGGGTAGGTGCGGGACTGCTTGACGCTGCCGTACGCGAAGCTCGACTCGATCGCGGCGATGCCGGGGATGGCGTGGATCCGGTGGCGCACCAGGGCCTCGTAGGCCTCCAGGTCCTCGATGACCACCCGCAGCAGGTAATCGCTGCTGCCCGCCATCAGGTAGCAGTCCTGGATGTGCTCGATGCCCGCGACGTGCCCCTCGAACACCGCGACCGCCTCCGCGGTGTGGCGCTCCAGCCGGATCCGGACGAAGACGGTGACCGGCAGGCCGAAGGCGACCTGGTCGACCATCGCGGTGTATCCGCGGATCAGGCCCGCCTCCTCCAGCCGCCGCACGCGGCGCAGGCAGGGGGACGGGGAGAGCCGGACACGGTCGGCCAGATCCTGGTTGGAGAGGCGTCCGTCGGCCTGCAATTCCCGGATGATCTGCAGATCGACTGCGTCCATGGCCACTCCTTGGCAGATTCTGCCCCAAACGTATGTCCGGGAGGCAGAACTGGCAATCGGCTGCCCCAGGTCTGGCCCTAGCGTTGCCCGGGAACGGACCGACCGGTCCGGGACCCAGAGGCTGGAGTACGACTTCGTGGCCGCGACGCACACCACCGAGGCGACCACGCCTCCACCCGAGGCGGGCCCGCGCGCCGGACACCCCGGCCGCCGCGGGCTCTCCCCCCAGGCCGAGGGAATGCTGGCCCTGCTGGTCACGGTGGCCATCTGGGCCGCCTTCGCCCTCAGCGCCCGCGCCCTCGGCTCCTCCTCCCTGCTGCCCGCCGACGCCGCGCTGCTGCGGTTCGGCGTCCCGCTCGTCGTGCTGTTCCCCGCCCTGTGGCGACGCCGCCGCCGCATCCTGGCGGTGCGGCCGGGAGCCGCCGCCAAGATCGTCTGCGGCGCCGGGGTGCCCTTCTTCCTCGCGGCCATGCACGGCGGCGCCCTGACCTCGGCGGCCTTCGTCGGCTCGATCGTGCCCGGTATGGTCCCGCTGTTCGTCTCCGCGCTGATGGTCTCCCGGGGGCGCGGAGTGCCCCGCGGCACCCAGGCGGCCGGGCTGGCGCTGATCGCGGCCGGCGTGGTCGCCCTCGTCTGGCGCTACGTGGTCCCCGTGGACACCGACGTCCTCGCCGGCGCCGGCACGCTGCTCGTGGCCAGCGGGTTGTGGGCCCTGTACACGGTCGGACTGCGGGAGGTCGACCTCGACCCCGTCGGCTCGATCGGCCTGCTGTGCCTGCCCTCCTTCACCGTGATCGCGCTGCTGGTCCTGACCGGGGCGCTGCCCACGGGCATCGCCCACGCGGCCGGCGCCGACATCGCGTTGTTCCTCGTGGTCCAGGGGCTCGGCGTCGGGCTCTGCGCGGGCCTGCTGTACGCCTTCGCGATCCGCCGGCTGGGCGCCGAGCGCAGCTCCGTCGTCGGCAGCCTCAGCCCCGTCGCGGTCGTCCTGCTCGCGGTCCCCCTCCTCGGCGAGACACCGACCGCCGCCGTGCTGGTCGGCGTGCCCCTGATCACCGCGGGTGTCGTCCTCGCCAACCGCACGCCCCGTTCCCGCCGCACCCCCGAGGTTCCCGCAGATGCTTGAGCTCCTTCCCCCGCCGCCCGCCGACCCGCTCTGGGAGCTGACCCGCGAGTTCGGTACCGACGAGCGGCCCGAACGCCTCGACCTCGTCCTCGGCGTCTACCGCGACCGGACCGGGAGCACGCCCGTGATGGCGGCCGTACGGGAGGCCGAACTGCGGCTGGCGCAACGGTCCGAGTCCAAGGAGTACCGGGGCCTCTCCGGCAACACCGCGTTCAACCGGGCCCTGCTGGAGCTGGTCCTGGGGGCCCCGGGCCGGCCGGGGCCGACCGACCGGGCCGCCGCCGTCCAGACCGTCGCGGGCTCCGGCGCGCTGCGCCTGCTGGCCGATCTGATCTGCCGGACCCGCCCGGGCACCACCGTGTGGATCAGCGACCCGGCCTACGTCAACCACCGGCCCATCCTGGAGGCCGCCGGGCTGCGGGTGCGCACCTTCGCCTGGCGCGACGCCGACGGCGGCTTCGACACGGCCGCGGTGCTGCGGGACCTCGGCGGCGCGCGGCGCGAGGACGTGGTCCTGCTCCAGGGGTGCTGCCACAACCCTTCCGGGGTGGACCCGTCGTGGCAGGACTGGGAGGCGCTGGCCGACCTCGCCGCCCGCGACGGCTGGGTGCCGTTCGTCGACCTCGCCTACCACGGGCTCGGGGACGGCCTGGAGGCAGACCTGCGGGCCACCCGGATGCTGGCGGAGCGCGTACCGGAGATGCTCGTCGCCGTCAGCTGCTCGAAGAACTTCGGCCTCTACAGCGACCGCACCGGCTGCGCCCTCGTGCTCGGCGCGTCGGCCCGAGCGGTACGGCACGCCGAGACCGCTCTGCAGAACGCGGCCCGGACGCTGTACTCGATGCCGCCGGAGCACGGCGCCGCCGTCGTCGCGACCGTCCTCGGGGACGAGGGGCTGCGGGCCGCCTGGCGGGCCGAACTCGACGTCATGCGGGGCCGGATCGCCGCCAACCGGACGGATCTGAGCGCGCGGCTGACCGCGCTCGGCCTGGACGCGCCCGCGCGGACCCTCGCCCGGCAGAAGGGCATGTTCTCGATGCTGCCGCTCGACCCGGCGCAGATGCTGCGGCTGCGCAGGGAGTTCGCCATCTACGGGACGACCTCGGGCCGGGTCAACATCGCGGGCCTCCCCGCCGACCGGGTCGCCTGCCTGGCGCAGGGCGTCGCGGCCGTCCTCGCGCCCTCCGGCCGGACGCGCTGAGGGGGGCCGGGCCCCCCCCGCCCCGCGGCCCGGGGGGGCCCCCCCGGGGGGGGCGCGGGGGGGGGGGCCCCCCCCCTGGGCGCAGCCCCCGCCCCCCACCGGGGCGGCGGGGTGGGCGGTGGGCGTCGCGGCGGTCCCCGCGCCCCCGGGCCGGCGGGGTTGTGGGGGGCGGCCCCGCCCGGGCTCCCGGCGGGGCCGGGCCCCCTCGGTGGGCCGCACGGAGCGGCGTCACACCCAGTTGACCTCAGCCCGCTCCAGCAGCGGGTCCTCCGTCAGCTGGAACAGCGGTACGGCGAAGTTCCCGGACCGGAACCGGCCGCCGAAGTGCAGCCCTAGCACCCGGTGGTCGGCGAGGTCGAGCACCGGGGAGCCGCTGTTGCCGCCCAGGGTGGAGCAGTCGTGCCGCATCGTGAACTCCTGCGGCAGCAGCGCCGTCGCCGTGCCCGGCTGCAGCCGCTTCACGTCGTACACGTCCATGAAGATCCGGCGCATGGCCTCGGGTTCGTTGCGCCGTCCGTCCGCCGCCGGATAGCCGACCACGTACACGGGCCGGCCGGCCAGGTCCGGCGGCGCGTCGGCCGCCACGGCCAGCGGCGTCGGCAGGATGCCGCCGGCGGCCGCCGTGGGGGAGACCCGCAGCAGGGCCATGTCGACGTCGGCATGGATGCCGATCACTCCGGTGACCTCGAACTCGGACGAGCCGCCCGGGGCGGGTACGCCGAACTCCTCGGCGGTGTCGACGCGCGCCCCCATGCCCTGGCGGAAGGTGAACCCGCCGGCGCCGTCCGCGCGGGTGAACTCGGCCGCGACGTGGCGGTTGGTCATCACCGCGAAGGGCGAGACGAGGAAGCCGGTGCCCAGCCAGTCCAGGTCCGCGTGCCCGGACACCTCCACCCGCCCGACCCGCGCGATCGACTCCCTGATGCCGGCCCGCTGCCCTTCCAGCAGGGCCCAGTCGCCGAGCTGGGGGGCGAAGTCCTGGTTCTGCACCAGGATCGCCGGTCTGCCTTCGAGCAGGACGATCGCCTCCACCCCGAAGTACTCGTCCTCGTCGACGTCGTCGGCGCGGCCCGCGGCCAGCTTCTCCAGCCCGCGCACCCCCGCCTGCAGCACCCTGGTCCGTTCCTCGCGGGCGGCGCGGCCGATCTGCGCCGCGCTCGCCTCCCGCGCCGGGAGTTCCTCGTCGGATTCGAGGACCTCCGCTTCCAGTCCCTTGCGCACGCGGGCGGCGACCTCCGCCAGGTCCTCCGAGAAGACCTGTTCGGGGCCCGTCGCCACCGGGGATCCACCGCGCATGTCACACCTCCTGTGGTGTCGTCCGCGGGGTCAGCGCGGACTGCGCCGCCGTGATCTCCTCGTGGGTCCGCGGGCTGTGCTCCCGCAGGTGCCCCATGACGGCGCTGAGTTGCGTACCGACATTGACGAAAGCGCTGCTCTTGCCCTGGAAGCTGACGTCCGAGACGCGCCGCGTACCGCGGTGCAGGGCCACCACCGTCCAGTCGTCGGTCAGGACGGGCGAGCCGGACGAACCGCCCCGGGTGTCGGTGAAGTAGCGCACGTCCCGGTCGTCCGCGTCGAAGACCAGGTTGTTGCGCAGCGCGATCCGCTTCGGCTCGCCGCCCGGGTGCTGGATGATGTTCACGGCCACCGGCAGGTCCGCGGTGACCCGCAGCGGCTCGGTGGCCACCCGCAGGTAGGGCCGGGGCGAGGCGTCGGCGAGCCGCACCACCGCGTAGTCGAGCGCCTCGTCGAGGGCCACGAGCTCGCGGGCGGTCACCTCGACCGCCGCCGGGTCGTCCTCGGTGAGGTAGTCGAACCGGGACAGCGAGCCCTGGGCCTGGAGCGCCAGGTCCCCCGGGTCGACGGACTGCCGTTCGCCCGGACCGCGCTTGCGGGCGGTGACCACGTGGTGGTTCGTCAGGAGCAGCCCGGGGGCGATCAGCCAGCCCGTGCCGTGGTGCGGCAGCGCGACCGGCAGGAGCGGCGCGCCCCCCTGGTACGGGAGGACCTTGACGCGGGCGACCGAGGCGCCCGCCAGCACGCCGCCGCCGAGGAAGTCGAAGGGCACGGTGTCGTCCCGGAAGACGATCTCCTCCTTGGTCTCCCCGGTGGGGGCGCCGGGTGCCACGTCCGGTTCGCCGGCCGCGTCCCGCACCACCCGGTCGAGCGCGCGCAGGAACACGTCCCGCGCGGCGGCGTCGGTGAGCTGGGCGGTGGCGTTCCCCAACCAGAGCGCCAGCGGCACCTTGCCGTCGATCAGCCGCTCCACCCGGTTCATCTCGTTGAGGTCGGAGTGGACCTGCGGTCCGGGCGCCGGCAGCTGCGGCAGCGAGCCGCGGTACTGGGGCAGGACGCCCTCGAACAGCAGCCTGCGGAGCATCGGATCCGCGATCCCCTGCTCCACCGCCGTGTCGCGCAGCAGCACGATCTCGTCCTGCGGGAGGTAGGCATCGGTCATCGCCGCTCAGGCCGCTCTGCGGCCGTTCCCTTCGCCCGACGGGTCGGCGCCCGAGGCCGGGGCCGGGGCCGGCGGCCCGCCCGGGGCGTGCGCGGCCGCCAGGGCGACCCCGCCCGCCACCGGGGCGGCGGGGGCGCCCGCGCTCATCGCCGCCGCCACGCCCGAGACGAGCCCGCCGCTGGTGTCGTCCAGGCTCAGCAGCCGCCGGGCGAGCCGGTCGAGGGTGCCGCGGCGGCGCGCCTCGCGCAGGATGCCCGTCATCCCGGCGTGCGTGCCCCCGTACGTGCGCCCGGTGCGCGCGGTCCCGGTCCGCGGACCTACGGCTCCCGCGTCCCGGGTTCCGGTGTCCCGGGTTCCGGTGCCCCCGGGCCGGGTGGGTCCGGCTCCCGTGTCCCGCGCTTCCGTGTCCCGCGCTTCCGCGTCCCGGGCTCCCGCCTCGCCGGTTTCCGCGTCCCCGGGCCGCGTGTGCCCGGCCTTCGGATCCCGGGCTCCCGGGTCCCCGACCTCCGCGTCCCCGGGCCGCGCTGGTCCGGCTCCGGCGTCGCCGGTTCCGGTGGGTCCGGGCCGCGTGGGCGCGGTTTCCGGGTATCCGGTCCGGCTGTCACCGGCTTCCGGGTCTTCGGGGCGGGTGCTTGCGGGATGGGCGTATTCCGCCCGCGCGTGGTCGGGGGAGGAGGGTCTGTCCGGGGGGCCGATCGCGTTCGCCAGCAGGTCGCGCAGCGAGGCGCGCAGTTCGGGCCGGCCGGCCACGGCCCCGTCGATCGCCTCCGCGAGCGCGTCCAGGACCGCTTCCTCGGTCTCCGGGAGGCCCACCACTTCCAGGGTGTGCTCCAGGACCCGGGGGTGGTCCCGCGACACCTCCGCGGCCGCCGCGCGCACCAGCGCGGGCCGGCGGACCAGTTCCGCGTCCGGCAGCCGCCGCAGCCGCTCGGCGAGCCTGCCCTCCACCTCGACGTCCCGGTCGTCCGAGGCCGAGGCCAGCCGGGCCCGGGCGAGGAGCGCGCCCAGGGCCTCGAAGTCCCGGCCCAGGCCCGCGGCGAGCTCCTCGGCCTCCCCGAGGTCGCGGCCGGCCTCGGCGAGGTCGCCGTCCGCCTCGGCCATCCGGGCCGACAGGAGCAGCAGCTCCAGCCGCAGTTCGGGGAAACCGGCCTCGTCCGCGCCGTCCACGGCCGCGTCGGTGGCCGCCCTGGCCTCCGTACGCCGGCCCAGCCGGTCCAGGGTCTCCGCCCACAGGGGGTGCAGCGGGCTGCCCGGGGTCCACGGCCGCCGCCCCGCGAGGCGATCGGCGGCCACCTCCGCGTACCCCTGGGCCAGCAGGTCCTCCACCTCCCGGGCGGTGATCCGCTCCCAGTCCTCCTGGTCGGCGTCGGCCATCACCTCGTCCGAGGTGTGCCCGCCGAGCTGTCCCGAGAGATAGGCGGCGGACCGCCCGGCCATGTCCTGGGCGGCGCCGTCGAGGAACCGCTCGACGCCGGGCAGCCACCGCCGGTCCACCTCGCGCGGGTTCTCGTTCAGCCGCAGCCGGTGGTAGATCTCCTCCGCCCGCGCCTCCGGGCCCTCGACCGCCGCGAAGTGGACGACCGCGCGCTGCCCCACCGTACGCATCAGGTCCGCCCGGGCCCGGTCGGCCAGTCGCAGCATGATCGCCCGCAGGTCGGCGCGGTGCCGGACGGCGCCCGGGCCGGCGCTCTCCACGAGGTCGAGCCGGGACAGCCGGCCGAAGAGGCGGCCCGCCTGCTCAGCGGACTCCACCCGCAGCCCGCAGGGCGCGGCGAGGACCGTGCGGATCAGTTCGGGAGTGATGGTCCGCAGAGCGAGCCCCGCCTGCGCCAGGGCGCGCACCTCGTCGCCCGGGATGCGGTCGAGGATCCGCTCGTACAGGATCCCCTGGATCAGCATCTGGTCGACCTTGCGGAAGAAGTGCCGGCGGCGGGCGGGCAGGCTGTCGATCAGCTCACCCGGCGACCCGGTCCCGTCCGCCTCCCGCACCACCGCCCGCGCGGCCAGTTTCAGGCTCAGCGGATGCCCGCCCACGCGGTCCGCCAGCTCCGTCGCCAGCCGCTCGCCGGTGACGCCGCAGGACATCAGCAGGGCCACGGCGGCGTCCCGGTCGAGGTCGCCGAGCTCGATGGTCCGGGGGCGGACCACGCGCGCCGGATGCTCGATCGGCCCCCGCCCCGCGACGACGGTCCGCAGCCGGGGGTGGGACTCCTGGAGCGCGGACCAGACCGCCCACATCCGGCCGAGGATCGGGGAGGCGCTGTACTGGGCCTCCTCGAAGGAGTCGATCACGATCACCAGCGGTGGCGGCTGCCCCGGCTGCCCCTGTTCTCCCGCGGGGTCGCCTCCCTGGGCCCGCACGACGAGGGCCGCCAGCCGCCGCGCCAGTTCTGCCTCGCGGGCCGCGGCCCGCGCGTGCAGTCCCGACGAGGAGAGCCGCCCGAACGTCGCGCGCGTCGTCGACAGCTGGTAGAGCTCGTCGACGGCGCCCTGACCGGCCCGGTGGGTACCGGCGGACTCCTCGCACGTGGCGGCCAGGGCGTCGAAGGCGGCGCGCTCCCGCGGGAACTGGATGCCCAGTTGCCGGGCCATCTCCGCGATCAGGGTGGCCGGCTCGTGGACCGAGAGGGTGGGCCGCTCGAAGTCGACGTAGGCGAAGGGGAATCCGGCGGGGAAGTCGCGCAGGCTGTCCAGGAGGAACTTCGCGAGCAGGGTGCTCTTGCCGACCCCGCCCGGACCGTGGACCAGTACCGGTGGCGCGGAGGGGCCCGGTCCGTCCACGGCCACCGGGGACGCCGCCCCGTGCCCTTCCGGCGGAAGCCCGATGTACGCGCGCAGTTCCGCGAGTTCGCCGGTCCGGCCCTGGAACGCGCCGTGCACCAGGCGTTCGAGGGGGTGCAGCAGCCGTGTGCGCTCCAGCAGCCGCTGGACCTCCGCCGCCGGGGGAATGCCGGTGGCGCCGGGGATCTCCGCGAGCCACAGCACCGCCTGCAGGACGTGCGGCAGCTCGTCCGCGCCGAGGAGGGCCAGGTCCGGGGGAGTGCCGGTGAGATAGGCCAGCGCGCTGCGCTCGGGTCCCGGGCCCGGCGGGATCTGCCGTTCGTTGGCCAGCAGCGCGAGACGGGCCCGTTCCGGGCCGGCCAGAGCGCGCAGGGTCGCGTCGCGGACCTCCGGTTTGAGCACCCAGCCGCACGTGTCGCGCGGGCCCAGGGTCCGGCAGTCGCCCACCAGCTCCAGGTCGGCCCGCCCGGACGGCTCCGTCTCGCCCGGCAGCATCAGACGCTCCGGGTCGAACCGGGTGAGCAAGGACGCGGCCTCCCGGTAGGCGGTGCGCAGGGCCGGGACCGGAGCCGGCCCGGGGGCGGCCGCGGCGGCGCACAGCCGCTCGCGCAGCAACGCGCCGAAGTCGGCGTCCGGGGCGAGGGAGCCGTAGAGGCGGACGGCCTCCTCGCTCGCGGTGCAGACCTTGCGCATGTAGCTGTCCGGGCCGGGGGCTTCGGCCGCCCCCAGGACGGCGGACACGGCCGCGTCCACGAGGACGGCGATCCGCCGCGCGTCCGGGGGAGGCCGGTCCGGGGGCGGCGGAGCCTGTGCGAAGAACTGCTGGAAGAACTGCCGCAGATCATCGGCGCCGGCCGCGTGCGCCGTGTCGTGGACCTCGTTCTTCCTGATCTCGTAGGGGAGTTGGCGGGTCGTGGCGGAGTAGCCGAGCAGCACGAGCCGGGGCGCGGTCTCCCGCCGCACCGGCGTGTGCTCGTAGATGGTCAGGGCGAGCTTGCCGATGCAGTCCCAGACGTCGGAGTTGACGTCGACCGCGTCGCACTCGTCCAGGACGAGCCAGAACTGCTCGTCGGCGGCGGTGGCCCGGCTGACGATGCGGTGCACGGCGGCGTCGATCGCGGGCAGTGGATCGTTCAACTGTGTCGGATTCAACGGTGAGATGCCGGTGCGCGGGTCGGCGACGAACTCGGCGAGTCGCCGGACCACCTGCTCCGCGGTCGAGGTACGGCCGAGCGTCACCCGTACCGGACGGAACCCGCAGTGCACGCCCAGGTGTCTGATCAGGGTGTACGTGTAGGAACGGCCGCTGTCCGGATCGCCGTCCACCACCAGGACGGTCTTGTCGGGATCGGCGACGAACTCGCGCAGCTTCCTGCGCAGGTCCGTCCGGTCGATGAACACCTCGGCGCCGTTCTTCAGCACGCCGGTCAGGAAGTGGTCCTCCTCCGGCCTCCCGTGCGAGCGCGCCGCGTCGTCCAGTTCCCGCTTGAGCCGCAGGACCACCACTGCGGCGGGGATCGAGCTCAGCGAGTCGAGCCGGGTGAGCGTGTCGAGCAGCTGGAGCTGGAGCGTGACGCCCCTGTTCCGGACCGCCTCGACCAGGGCCACGGCATTGTCGCTGCTCACGTTGGAGAGGGGGATGTCGCCGACGAACTCCTGCGGGAAACCGAACTGGACCAGGCGCGGTCGGGGTTCCCCGGCGATGAAGAGGTGGTCGCGCACCCATTCGGTGACGAGGTCCCATTCGGTATCGGTGAGCGGCATAGCGCACCTGCACGACCGCCGGGTCGCGGCGGGGAGACGGACTGCCTGATACCTGCCATGGTTTCACCCGGTCCCACCGCCTGCAAGGCGACCGAACGCGGCCCCCGGTCCCGCGGACGGGGGGCCGCCGACGGGCCGCGGCGCGGCGTACCGCAGCGGAGCCCGGTAGGCCATTCGCGACACCGCGCCCAGGTGCCCGCCGAACGGCGCCCGGTCCCCCCGGGACTTGAGGAGCTGCCGGCGGACCCTGCCGATCCCGTGGACGGGGAGGACCGGGGCGCCGTCGGGGACGGCCTCCCGGAGCGGCGCACCCTCCATCGCGTTCACACCGCGCGCGGCGCGGCTCTCACGGATCGGCCGCGCGGGACACCCGATCAGCCGTCCTCCCGGGGCGGCCCTCCGGCAGACCCTTTCGGGCGGCGTCCCGGGCGGCCCGGTTCGGCCGCCGCCGACCACGGAACCCATCCTGTCGACCCCTCGAACCCCCTCCCGCCCCGTGTCCGCCGCGCCGCGCGCCGCCCCGGGGCGGCCATCCCCCCTCTCCCTCCGCCCCCCGAGGAGCCCTCAGTGCCCACAGGTCTTTCCCTCCACGTCGGTCTGAACAAGGTCGATCCCGCCCGCTACGAAGGCTGGGACGGGCAGCTCCAGGCCTGCGAGAACGACGCCCGCGACATGGCCGCGCTGGCCCGTGCCCGCGGTTTCTCCGACACGGTGGTCCTGACCGCCGACGGCACCGTGGAGAACGTCACCGCGGAGCTGCGCAAGGCGGCCGGCCGACTGGGCGACGGGGACATCCTGCTCTTCACCTACTCGGGCCACGGCGGGCAGCTGCCCGACACCGCCGGCCCGGACCGCGAGCGCGACCGGAAGGACGAGACGCTGGTCCTCTTCGACCGGCAGTTCCTCGACGACGAGCTCCACCGCGAGTTCCAGCGGTTCCAGGACGGCGTCAGGATCCTCGTCCTGCTCGACTGCTGCCACAGCGGCACCGGCATCGAGTCGCTGACCCACCTGCTGACCCCCGACGCCCTGCGCACGCAGTTCGGCACGCCCGACCCGGACGGGGTGGAGGCCGCGTCCCGGCTGATGCCGGTGCTCCAGCAGGACCGGGTGTTCGCCCGGGACCGGGTCTTCTACGAAGAGCTCCGCCGCGAGATCCGGGAGGACGGAGCGAACCCGGGGCCGGGGGCGGTGCTGATCGGTGCCTGCCAGGACAATCAGCTGGCCTCGGACGGCGACGTCAACGGACTCTTCACCGCCCGCCTGCTGGAGGTGTGGGGCGACGGCGCCTTCGAGGGCGACCTGCGCGGCTTCCACCGCGCCGTCCAGAAGCGGATGCCTGCCATCCAGAGCCCGAACTTCTACACGACGGGCACTCCCTCCCAGGACTTCCTGGGGCAGCAGCCCTTCACCGTCTGACGCCGGCGGACCGCGGGCCCGGTAAAGCGGGCCCGCACCGGCCGCGCCCGACACAGAGCCCCGTGCCGGTGCCTCGGATAGGGTGAATCGGTAGGAATCAGGCCCCCCGGGGTGAGGTCGGTGCGTTGGACACTTACCAGTCGACGAACGAGGTGCCGGAACAGCCGGTCGGGGCTGTCGGGTACGCGGGCGTCCTCCGCGAGCTGCTGCCGATCGCCCTGTGGCGGGAGGACGCGGACGGCCGCATCGTGGAATGGTCGCTGGCCGCGCAGGACCTCCTCGGACACCGGCCCGAGGACATCATCGGCCTCCCCGGCGCCACCGTCCTCGTCCCCGAGGCCAACCACGAGCTCGCCCAGCAGCTGACCCGGCGCGTCCAGGCGGGCGAGACCGTCGTCGGGACCCTGCCCGTGCGCCACCGCGACGGCCACCGCGTACCCATGGAGATGTGGATCGTCCCCGCAGTCGATCCGCAGGGGCGTAAGGGGGCGCTGCTGATCGCCGTGGAGACCACCGAGGTGCTCCACATGAGGGACTCGCTCGCGGCCCTCCAGAGCCTCTTCACCCAGTCGCCCATCGGCCTCGCCACCCTCGGCCCCGACCTGCGCTTCCTACGGGTCAACGACGCGCTGGCCCGGATGAACGGCGTCTCCGCCGCCGAGCACCTCGGCCGACGGCTCACCGAGGTGGTGCCGGGGGTGAACGCCGCCGCGCTGGAGGCGACGATGCGGAAGGTCCTCGACGGGGGGACCGCCGTCGTCGACGTCCGGCGCACCGGGCGGACCCCCGCCGACCCCGACCACGACCGGACCTGGTCCTGCTCGTACGCACCCCTGCTCGACAGCGCGGGGCGCCCGCTCGGCCTCATCGCCTCCCTCATCGACATCACCGAGAGCCAGCGCGCCCAGCTCGACGCCGAACGGGCCCGCCACCGCTTCGCCCAGCTGGCGGAGGCCGGCGCCCGCATCGGCACCACCCTGGACCTGAGCCAGACGGCCCAGGAGATCGTCGACCTGCTGGTGCCCCAGCTCGCGGACTCGGCCGACGTCCAGCTGCTGGAGTCGGTACTGGACCCGGACGAGGGGGCGGCCGCCCGGGCGACCACCCACGGCCTGCTGCGCCGCATCGCCGCCCACTTCCCCGACCCGGACGCCCCCACCGCGCGGCTGGCCGCCGGCCAGACCTTCCAGATCCCGACGGACACGGTCTACGAGCGGGTCATCGCCGAGGGCCGCCCGATGAACCTGTACCAGGCCGACATCCCGGCCCTGATCAGCGACCCCCGCGCGCAGGCCCTGCGCAGCTACCTCGCCACCCTGGGCTCCGCGCGGCTGATCCCGCTCGTCGCGCGGGGCACGGTGCTGGGCGCCGTCGCCGTGACCCGGGTCCGTGACCGGGAGCCCTTCGACGAGCAGGACTGCGTCCTGATCGACGAGCTGGTCGCCCGCGCGGCCCTCAACATCGACAACGCCCGGATGTACACCCGGCAGCGCCAGGCCGCCCTGACGCTCCAGCGCAGCCTCACCAACAGCGCCCTGCCCCGGGTCACGGACCTGGAACTGACCGGCCGCTACCTCCCCGCCAGCGACCACGACGTCGGCGGGGACTGGTTCGACGTGATCCAGTTGCCCGGCCGGCGGACCGGGCTGGTCATCGGGGACGTCATGGGCCACGGCATCCACGCGGCGGCGGTCATGGGGCAACTGCGTACGGCGGTACGGACCCTGGCGCGCCTGGACGTGCCCCCGGAGCGGATGCTCCGCTCGCTCGACGCCGTCGTGGCCGACCTGGGCGAGGACGAGATGGCCACCTGCGTCTACGCCGTCCACGACCCGGCGGCGGGCGTCTGCGTGATCGCCCGGGCGGGACACCCTCCGCCCGCCGTGGTCACCGCCGAAGGGACGATCACCTTCCTGGACGGTCCGCCCGGGACCCCGCTGGGCACGGGCGGGCAGGACTTCCGCACCGAGGAGGTGCGGCTGCCTCCCGGGAGCCTGCTCGTGCTCTACACCGACGGGCTCATCGAGGCCCGCGACCGGGACCTCGACCAGGGCATGGACCAGCTGGCGCGGGCCCTGCACGGGGTGGACCAGCCGCTGGAGCAGCTGTGCGACGGAATCCTGGAGGAGCTGCTGCCCCACGCGCCCCAGGACGACGTGGCGGTCCTGCTGGCCCGCACCCGGCAGCCCTGATCGCCCGGCGGGGCCGGGTCGCCCGCCCCGCGACGGCCGGGCCGCCCGGCACCCCGGCCGGTCACCAGGCCAGGTCCTCCAGGGCGTCCAGGTCCAGCGGGGCCGGGGCCGGCGGCTCCCTGCCGGCGGTCAGCGGCAGCTCGGCCCAGATGACCTTGCCGCGTTCCGTGTAGCGAGTGCCCCACCGCTCGGCGTACTGGGCCACGAGGAACAGCCCCCGCCCGCCCTCGTCGGTGGTGGCCGCGTACCGCAGGTGCGGCGAGGTGCTGCTGCCGTCGGAGACCTCGACGATCAGACTGCGGTCGCGCAGCAGTCGGACCCGCACCGGCGCGGACCCGTACCGGATGGCATTGGTGATCAGCTCGCTGAGGATCAGCTCGGTGGTGAAGGAGATCTCCTCCAGGCCCCAGGCGGACAGCTGCGCCGCGCCCGCGTTGCGCACCCGCGAGACCGCCGAGGCCTCGCCGGGCACCTCCCACTCCGCGATCCGGTCCGGGTCCAGCCGCCGGGTGTCCGCGATCAGCAGGGCGATGTCGTCACTGGGCACGGGGAACAGCAGCGCCCCCAGTACGTCCGCGCAGGCCTGTTCGGGGCTGCGGCCCGGCCGGGACAGGGTCTCGCGCAGCAGGCCCAGCCCGGTGTCGAAGTCCCGGTCGCGGTCCTCCACCAGCCCGTCGGTGAACAGCGCCAGCCGGCTTCCCTCGGGCAGTTGGAGCGTGACGGCCTCGAACGGCATGCCGCCCACGCCGAGCGGGAGCCCCGAGGGCAGCTCGGGGAACTCCACCCGGCCGTCCGGATGGACCAGTGCCGGTCCGGGATGGCCGGCGCTCGCCATGACGCACCGCCCGGAGACCGGGTCGTAGACGGCGTACAGGCAGGTGGCGCCGGTGATCCCGGCGGCCGGCTCGCCGACCGTGTCCGTCACGGCCCCGCCGGGGTCGTCCGCGTCGCCTCCGGCGGCGGCCAGGCAGCCGGACTCGTTCTGGTCGATGCGGTTGATCAGCTCGTCCAGGTGCCCGAGCAGCTCGTCGGGCGGCAGGTCCAGGGTGGAGAAGTTGTGCACGGCGGTCCGCAGCCGGCCCATCGTGGCGGCCGCGTGCACCCCGTGCCCGACGACGTCGCCCACGACCAGGGCCACCCGGGCGCCCGGCAGCGGGATCACGTCGAACCAGTCCCCGCCCACGCCGGCCTTCGCGGGCAGGTAGCGGAAGGCGACCTCCACGCCCGTCTGGTCCGGCAGCACCCGGGGCAGGAGGCTGCGCTGGAGCGTCACGGCGGTGGCGTGCTCGCGGGTGAAGCGGCGCGCGTTGTCGATGGAGACGGCCGCGCGCGCCCCCAGCTCCTCGGCGAAGGACAGGTCCTCCTCCTCGAAGGCCTCCGGGGTGTCGGTGGCCCGCCAGAAGTTGGCCATGCCCAGCACCACGCCCCTGGCCTGGAGCGGTACGGAGATCAGCGAGTGCAGCCCGTAGTCCAGTGCCACCCGGGTGCCTTCGGGGTCCTGCGCCCGCCACCCCATGGCGGCGTTCAGATCGGCCGCCAGCACCGCGTGCCCGGCGTCCAGGGCCGAGGACATCGGCGCCGTCGACACCACGAAGCGGATGATGTCGCCGACCGGCTGGAGCGGCTGGTCACCGCGGACCCCGCTCACGGCGGCCCGCCGCATCTCGGTGTACACCCCGGAGGGCTCGTCACCGCGGAGCACCGGTTCCAGCAGCTCGACGGTGACGAAGTCCGCGAAGCGGGGGACCGCGACCTCCGACAGCTCCTCGGCGGTGCGCACCACGTCCAAGGTGGTGCCGATCCGCACTCCCGCGTCGTAGAGCAGCTGGAGGCGTTCGCGGGCCACCTCGGCGCGGCCCGAGAGGGCGGCCAGTTCGGTGGAGTCGCGCAGGGTCATGACGCTGCCGGAGGGCCGGCCGGCGTACGGCTGGGTGGGGCGTACGTTGACGGCGAGGAGCCGGTCGCCGGCCAGGTGCACCTCGTCCGTCGCGACCCGGCCGGAGGCGAGCAGTTCGGCGGTGCGCGCGTCGAGCCCGAGGTCGGACACGTGCCGCCGTTCGGCGTCGGGCGGCAGGTCCAGGAGCCGGCGCGCCTCGTCGTTGGCGAGGACGAGGCGCTGGTCCGCGTCGATGATGAGCACCCCCTCGCGCACGGCGTGCAGGACCGCCTCGTGGTGCTCGTTCATCCGGGTCATCTCGGCCGC
This sequence comes from Streptomyces sp. NPDC055254, assembly GCF_053606025.1. Lineage (NCBI taxonomy): Bacteria > Bacillati > Actinomycetota > Actinomycetes > Kitasatosporales > Streptomycetaceae > Streptomyces > Streptomyces sp. NPDC055254. The sequence continues at coordinate 185,235 of NZ_JBSGQV010000003.1, forward strand.
GCCCATGCCGTGCGTCTGGCGCCGCAGCCGGCGGCTGACGAGGGCGGCGCCCCCCGTACCGAGCAGCAGGGCGCCCGCCGCGGCCCCGACCATCAGCGGGAGCTGGTCCTCGACCACCTCGGAGACGTTCTGCACCTCGATGCCGGTGCCGACCAGGCCGACGACCGCGCCGTCGGCGTCCCGCACGGGGACCACGGCCCGGACCGCGTCGCTGGGCTCCCCGACGTAGGTCTCGGTGAAGGAGGTGCCGGCGACGGCGCGGGACAGGTCCCCCGTGGCGCGCCGGCCGATCAGCTCCGGCCGCGAGTCGGTGTAGCGGAGTCCGTCCTTGTTCATCACCGCGATGAAGTCGAGGCCCGAGGCGCGGCGGGCGGCGTCGGCCAGGGGCTGGAGCGAGGCGCTCGGGTCGGGGGACCGGAGCGCCTCGGGGAGGCCGGGGGCGTGTGCGAAGGCCTCGGCGGCCGCGAGCGAGCGGTTGCGGGCGTCGCGATGGCTGTCGTACCGGGCCTGGAGCACCAGGGCGAGCGAGGCGGTGGTGATCAGCAGCAGCACGATCACCGCTTCGAGCGCGAAGACCTGACCGGCCACACTGCCGGCCCCGAGGGACAGGCGCGCGAGCAGCCGCCCGCCCCAGCCGGTCGGCTCGCGACCCGTACGTCCGGTCATGAGCCCTTTCTAACACTGTCCCGGTGGTTTGGGAGTGGCTGCGGGGGCAACTGCTGCCTCCCGGGGCCCGGCCGGAAGGCGACCGGCCGGGGCCCGAATCCCCGCGCGAGGGGATCCGGGGTCAGCAACCGGGGCCGTTACGGTCGCAGGACGTCGGCGGCGATCTTCGCCGCGACCCGCTCCAGCAGGGGGCCCGCGTTCGGGATGGACTTGGCCGGGTCGGGCTCCAGGTCCGAGAGCGGGTATGCGCGGCGGATGCCGGCCGCCCGCAGGGCCTCCTCGGTCAGCAGCAGCCGGCCGCAGACCGCGACGACGGGCTTGCCGGCCGCCCGCGCCGCCGCTGCGACACCGGCCGGGGCCTTGCCGTGCAGGGTCTGCTCGTCCAGCGAGCCCTCACCGGTGATCACCAGGGTGGCCCGCTCCAGCGCCGGGGCGAAGCCCAGCACCTCCAGCATCAGCTCGATGCCCGGCCGGAACGTCGCGCCGAGCAGCAGCGCCCCGTACCCGATGCCGCCCGCGCCGCCCGCGCCGGGCAGCACCGCGCACTCGGCGGCCCGGGCGCCGATCGACTTCTCCAGCACCACCGCGAAGTGGGCCAGCGCGGCGTCGAGCGCGGCCACGTCCTGGGGCGAGGCCCCCTTCTGCGGGCCGTAGACCGCCGGGGCACCCTTCGGGCCGGTCAGCGGGTTGTCCACGTCGCCGGCGAGGACGAACTGCACGTCCGCGAAGCGAGGGTCGACCCCGGACAGGTCCGCCGAGGCCAGCCCGGCCAGGGCGCCGCCGCCGGGACCGACCGGTTCGCCGTTCGCGTCGAGGAACGTCGCGCCCAGCGCTGCCAGCATGCCGGCGCCGCCGTCGGTGGTGGCACTGCCGCCCACACCGAAGACGATCGAGCGCGCGCCCGCGTCGAGCGCCGCCCTCAGCAGCTCGCCCGAGCCGTACGTGGTGGCCGTCAGCGGGGCGAAGGTGCCCGCCGGCAGCAGCTGGAGGCCGGAGGCCTCCGCCATCTCGACCACCGCGGTGCCCCCGCGCAGCGCGAAAGCGGCCGTGACCTGGTCACCGAGGGGCCCGGTGACCCGTACCTCCCGGCGTTCGAACCCGGCCGCCACCGCGGCCGCGACCGTGCCGTCGCCGCCGTCCGCGACGGGGAGGGTCTCGACCTCCACGTCCGGTGCGGCCCTGCGAAGACCGGCCGTCACCCGCTCCGCGACCTGCACGGCCGTGAGCGAGCCCTTGAATTTGTCCGCGGCGATGAGCACGCGCGCGGTCTCAGTTACTGCTCCGTCCGTCACCTTGCTAATCCCTTGCTATCGAACAGTGCAGTCGCGCCCCCATGAGCCTATCCGGAGGATCCTCCTATGCCCATGCGTGGCCTGGGCCACAGTCGGCGTTCGGCGCCCCTGAATGCCGACATACACCGGAATGTCATGGCCATGGGAGCGGGGATTCAGCGGAACGGCAACGTCCGGATCAGGCCGCGGGCTCGGAGGCGCGCGATCCGCGCTCCTCGGGGTCGTCCGCGGAGTCGTAGCCGACGAAGTAGGCGGGCCTGGCCTGGACGGCCGAGTAGATCCGGCCTATGTACTCGCCGAGGAGGCCGACGCAGATGAGCTGGACGCCGCCGATGAAGTGCATGCCGATGAACAGCGAGGACCAGCCCGGCACCGTCGAGCCGAGCGCGTACTGGACGGTCGTGTAGACGGCGAGCAGCAAGCAGACCAGGAAGCTCGTCAGGCCCAGCCAGGTGGCCAGGCGCAGCGGGCTGGCGGAGAAGTTCGTGATGCTGTCGAGGGCGAGGCGCACCATCTTCGACAGGGGGTAGTGGGTGCTGCCGGCCACCCGCTCCTCGCGGACGTAGTCGACCTCGCCGCTGCGGAACCCGAGCCAGGGCACGAGCAGCCGGTAGACCGGCTGGTGCTCGGGCAGGGACTTCAGCGCGTCGACGGCGGTCCGGCTGAGCAGGCGGAAGTCGCCCGCCTGGTTGGGCATGTTCGTGCCGACGAGCTTGCGCATCAGCCAGTAGTACGCGCCGGCCGTGCGCCGCTTGAAGAAGGTGTCGGTGCCGCGTTCGCCGCGCACGCCGTAGACGATGTCCAGGTCCTTCTCGCGCGCGAGCGCGTACATCTCCGTGATCTTCTCCGGCGGGTCCTGGAGGTCGGCGTCGATGCTGACGACGTAGTCGCCGAAGGCGCGGTGGATGCCGGCGGTCAGGGCGGCCTGGTGCCCGGAGTTGCGGGCGAACCGCACGATGCGCAGTTCGGGCCAGTCCTGCCGGATCTTCTGCATGATCACGGGAGTGGCGTCGGTGCTGCCGTCGTCGATGCCGACGACCTCGTAGCGGATGCCCATCGCGTCCAGGACCGGACGCAGCCGCGCCACCGTCAGCGGCAGCGCCTCCTGCTCGTTGTAGATCGGGATGACGACCGACAGCACGGGAACCGGCGGTCCGGTCTCGTCGAGAGCCGGGGTCTGTGCGTTGTGCATGGCTGTTCGCTCGTCTCCAATGTCCGGGAGCGGAGGACCGGCGGCGGGCGCGCCGGCGATCCGGGCGGCCGGGCGCGGCCGGTCGAGCATGTGCGCCGGGCCGACGATCGGTTGATCGGCTTCCGAATCCCCCCGGGACGTGACGGAGCAGGAGTGGCCAACTCGGGCGGGCCGTAACGATATCACCTGAAAACGATCATGAAACTGGTCGCCCGCGGCGCCGCCGAGGACCCGACCGCGCCATCCCGTCCGGCGCGGACGCCTGGGTAGGGTGGCCGGGTGACGACCACGGATGACTACGCCACCTACATCGCGAGCCTGCCCCGGGTACTGGCCGGCGCGGCCGCCCTCTACCGGGACGCCGAGGGCCGCGTCCTGCTCGTCGAGCCCAACTACCGTGCGGGCTGGGCCCTGCCGGGCGGCACCATCGAGTCCGACCAGGGGGAGTCGCCCCGTACGGCCGCCCGCCGCGAGAGCGCCGAGGAGATCGGCATCGACGTGCCGCTCGGCCGGCTGCTGGCCGTCGACTGGACCCTGGGCGCCGGCCGCCCCCCACTCGTCGCCTACCTCTACGACGGCGGCGTGCTGGACGCCGCGCAGTTGTCCTCCATCGAGCTCCAGGAGGAGGAACTGATCTCCTGGCGGCTGGTCGAGCCCGCCGAACTCACCGCCTACCTGCCCGGACCGCTCGGCCTGCGCACGGCGGAGGCCTACCGCGTCCTGCGCTCGGGCGAGGGCACCGCGGAACTGGAGAACGGCCGCCGCCCCGACCGCGACGAGCCCGCGGCTCCCGGCCCGTCCGCCCCGTAACCCGCGCCTACGTCGAGCAGGACAGAATCCAGCAGATGATCACCATGTACGCCTGGCCGAGCACGGCCGACGGTCCCGACGCCCTGCCGATGGTCCACTTCACCACCGCCGAGCAGGCCGGGGGCGAAGTGACCCCCGAGGGAACGCCGGTCTGGCTGTTCGACACCGCGATACGCGAGGGCGGCTGGGCCCGCTTCACCGACTTCGAGGGCTGGTCCGCGCCCGCCGCCGACTGGCAGGCCTACTACCGCCGCGAGGACGACTTGCTCGCCGTCAGCGGCCCCGGCGCCTGCGAGGGCTGGTACCAGGGCAACCTCGGCGCCGACACCACTTGGGTGGCGGCCGCCGCCACCCAGCAGAGCGTGGTCCTGCTCGCCGCCCCCGTCCAGCACCCCTCGCTCTTCGGCTACGCCGTGGAGGCCGGCGCCGCCTTCGCCCTCCTGGTCCCGCTGCTCGTCGTCCAGTAGACGCCGCCCGCGGGCAGGTGCCGTTCCCGGGACTCGAAGCTCAGCAGCCGCACCTTGCGCTCCACCCCGCCGCCGTAGCCGGTCATCGAACCCGAGGTCCCGATCACGCGGTGGCACGGCACGATGATGCTCACCGGGTTCTTCCCGTTGGCCAGGCCCACCGCGCGCGAGGCGTTCGGCTTGCCCAGCCTCGCCGCCAACTCCCCGTACGACCAGGTCTGCCCGTACGGGATCCGTACGAGCTGCTCCCACACGCTGCGTTGGAAGTCGGTGCCCTCCAGCCGGACCGGGACGTCGAAGGCGGTGAGCTCCCCGGCGAAGTACGCGGCCAGTTGGCGCACCACTTCGGGGAAGGGTTCCTCGGTCGCGGCGACCCGCTCACCGAAGGACTCCTCGATCGGCCGGTGGCGCTGCTCGCTCATGTAGAGGCCGCAGAGGACGCCGTCCGCGGCGACCAGCGTGAGCGGGCCGTAGGGGCTCTCGACGACGGTGTGCTGCTTGCTGTTCATGGTCGTACGCGCCTTTCAGACGGGCAGGTGGTTGATGGGGTGCGCGTCGGTGGCCCACAGGTACTGGACCGCGTACGCGCGCCAGGGCCGCCAGCCGGCCGCCCGGGCGGTCAGTGCGGAGGGGGTGGACGGCAGCCCGAGCCCCCGCGCCGCCCGCCGCACCCCGAGGTCGGACGCGAGGAAGGCGTCCGGGTCGCCGAGCGCCCGCATCGCGATGACCTCGGTGGTCCAGGGACCGAATCCGGGGAGGGCCGAGAGCAGGGCCCGCGCCGCCTCCCAGTCGCTGTCGATGCCGAGCGGCAGCGAGCCGTCGGCCAGGGCGGCGACCAGGGTGGTCAGCGTGGCGCGCCGGGTGCGCGGCAGCGCGAGGGACTCCGGGTCCAGCCCCGCCAGCGCCTCGGGGGAGGGGAAGAGGTGCGTCAGGCCGCCGTGCGGGTCCTCGACGGGCTCGCCGTGCGCGGCGACCAGCCGGGCCGCGTGCGTACGCGCCGCCGCCGTGGACACCTGCTGGCCGAGGACCGCCCGCACCGCGAACTCCGCCGCGTCGACCGTACGCGGCACCCGGCGCCCGGGAGCCCGGTTGACGAGCGGGGCCAGCAGCGGGTCGGCGCGCAACTGCTCGTCGACGGCCTCGGGGTCGGCGTCCAGGTCCAGCATCCAGCGGCATCGGCTGATGGCGATGGTCAGGTCGCGCAGGTCGGTGAGGGCGAGGCGGCAGCCGATGTGGTCGGGCTGCGGGGTCAGGGCGACCACGCCGGTCCCGTGCGGCAGGCGCAGGGTGCGGCGGTAGGCCCCGTCCCGCCACTCCTCGACGCCGGGGACGGCGGTCGCGGCGAGGTGCCCGAAGAGGTTGTCCGGGTTGAGGGGGGCCCGGAACGGCAGCCGCAGGCTGATCGTCCCCGGAATCCTGGGGCGGTCGTCCTTGCGGCGGCCGGTCTTCACCGCCCGCTCCCGCAGCTCGCTGGGGGAGAGGGCGAACACCTCCCGGACCGTGTCGTTGAAGGTGCGGATCGAGGCGAACCCGGCGGCGAAGGCGACGTCCGCCATCGGCAGTTCGGAGGTCTCGATGAGCAGTCGGGCGGTCTGGGCGCGCTGCGCCCGCGCGAGGGCCAGCGGTCCGGCACCGAGCTCGGCGCTCAGCTGCCGCTCCACCTGGCGGGTCGAGTAGCCGAGGCGGGTGGCGAGGCCCGGGACGCCCTCGCGGTCGACGACCCCGTCCTGGATCAGCCGTACGGCGCGGGCCACGGCGTCGGCGCGGGAGTTCCACTCGGGGGAGCCGGGGCTGGTGTCGGGCCGGCAGCGCTTGCAGGCCCGGAAGCCGGCCTGCTGGCAGGCGGCGGCGCTGGGCAGGAAGGTCATGTTCTCGACCTTGGGCGGCACCGCCGGGCAGCTGGGTCGGCAGTAGATCCGGGTGGTCAGGACCGCGGTGAAGAACCAGCCGTCGAAGCGGGCGTCCTTCGACTGCACGGCTCTGGCGCAGCGCTCGGTGTCGGTGTGCATGACTCAAGCATCCGGGGTCCGGGTGGGTGCGGCTGGCGGTTTTCCGACATCGAGTCTACCCGCCACCGGCTCCCCTTCCCGGGAGTCCTGCCCGGGCGGGACGGGGAGGGGCGGGACGGGGAGGGGGCGCGGCGGCGCGGCGCGGCGTCACGGTAACGGGTCGCACCGGGCGGCCGGCGGACCCGAGGCGGCGTTCAGGCGGAAGGCGTCCCGCGCCAGGGTCAGGGCGATCAGGTCGTGCGGGCGCGAGAGGGAACGCGAGGTCAGCTGCTCCAGCCGGCGCAGCCGGTTGAAGACCGTGTTGCGGTGGCAGTACAGGCGGGTCGCCGCCCGGCCGGCGGAGCCCTCGGCGGCGAGCCACGCGTCCAGGGTCTCCAGCAGCATCGCCCGGTCCGAGGGATCCAGTTCCAGCAGGGGTCCCAGTACCGCCTGGACCAGTTCTCCGGCCAGCTCGGGCTGGCGCACCACCAGCGCCGTGGGCAGCCGCTGCGTCAGCCGGACCAGCGAGCGGTCCTCGGCCCCGCAGGTGGCCAGCGCCGTCTCCGCCAGTCGCCGGGCCCGCCCCAGCTCCGCCAGGCCGTCCACCACCGGGCTGATCCCGCCGGGGCCCGGGCAGCGGTCCGCGAGCTCCGCGACCAGCTCGTCCAGCGAGGACGACCCGAGCGCGACCACCGCCAGCTCCCGCTCCGCGCGCATCCGCCAGAACAGCCGCATCCCGCCCGCCGAGACCACCCGGTGCACCGAGTCCCGCCGGTCCACCGGCAGCACCACCACCGCGTACCGGCCCTGCTCCGGCAGGTCCAGGCCGGCCGCCGCCCGGGCCGTCAGGCCGGGCGCCGGATCCCCCTCCAGCAGGGCGTCCAGCAGCGCTTGCACCCGTTCGTCGCTGCGCCGGCGCATCTCCCGCTCGCCGGCCCGGTAGGCCTCGGCCGTCGCGGCGGCCTGCTGTTCGATCCCGGCCCACATGGCGCCCGCCGTACGCGCGAGCACCGGCAGCGCCTCGGGGTCCTTCTCCGTGACGATGTCCAGCAGCGCGTCCCACGTGAGGCGGCCCGCGCGGCGGTACGCGTACAGCAGCAGGTCCAGCGGCAGCCCCTGTTCGGCCCGCCGCCGCCCCAGCTCCTCGGCGAACACCAGGTCCTTGCGCGGGTCCGAGCGGCGCGCGGCGAACGCCTCGATGCCGTACCGCATCGCATCGCTCACCTGCTGCCAGCTTTCGTCGCGCGGTACGGCCAGGTCGAACAGCGGCGAGTGTTTCGTGAGATCACCGATCAACTGCTCGGTCAGCGCCGGGATGCGTTCCAGCAGCACCTCGGCCGCCGTCAGCAGCACCGACCACTCCGCTTCCGTGCGCGCCCTGCGTCCGCCCATGGCCGCGAGGATGTCAGTCGCGGCGCTGTCGCGTAAGGGCCCGCGTCGACAGATCTGTGCCGTTGCACAACCGCACCCCGCCCCCGGCTGGTCATCAGCAGCGATTCCGCTTCGGCCCGTGGACGTCCGCCCCCGCCCGGTGCTGGTCTGTGCGCCAGCACAACACCCCGCCCGGAACGGAACAAGGCCCCCGTCCGGGCCTAACCATTGGGAGGGGATGTGGCCTCACTCAAGGTGAGCACCCTGTCCGTCGGCTACGGGCCGGTCCGGGCCCTGCGCGCCGTGTCGCTGGATGTACCCGAGGGCGCCGTCGTCGTCGTCCTCGGCGGGAACGGTGCGGGGAAGACGACCCTGCTGCGCGCCGTGTCCCGCACCCTGTCCTTCCACCGGGGCGCCGCCAACGGCGGAAGCATCCGCTTCGGCGGCCGGCCGCTGGACGGGCTGAGCCCGGCCCGCGCGGTCGCCGCCGGTGTGGTGCAGGTGCCCGAGGGGCGGCAGGTCTTCGCCCGGATGACCGTCGCGGACAACCTGCGGGCGGGCGCCCTGGGGGCGGGTGCCGGCTCCCGGGCCGACACCGCTCGCTCGCTGGCCCGCGTCCACGAGCTGTTCCCCGTCCTCGCCAAGCGCTCCCGGCAGCGGGCGGGCCTGCTCTCCGGCGGAGAGCAGCAGATGCTCGCCCTGGGCCGGGCACTGATGGCCCGCCCCCGGCTGCTGCTCCTGGACGAGCCCTCGCTGGGGCTGGCGCCGAAGATGGCCGCCACCATCGCCGAGACGATCACCGAGATCAACGCTTCGGGTACCTCCGTGCTGCTGGTGGAGCAGAACGCCGCGCTCGCCCTGCGGCTGGCCTCGTACGCGTACGTCCTGGAGGTCGGCGAGGTCACCCTGTCGGGCCCCGCCGCCGAGCTGGCGGCCTCGGACGAGGTGCGCCGGCGCTACCTCGGCATCACCGGCGAGGAAGCCCCCGCCCCCCGCACGGCGCGGACCTTGGGCCGGTGGTCCGCGTGATTCGGATCCCGCGCCCGGGTGGCGGCCCGGTCGGCGCCGGACCCCGCGCCGTTGGCAGCCCAAGCACCGAAGACGCGCTGCGCACCGAAGACGCGCTGCGCGCCGCCGACGCCCCGCCGCCCCTCACCGTCAGCGACGTCACCGTCCGCTTCGCGGGGCTCACCGCGCTCGACTCGGTGTCGTTCACCGTCGAACCGGGCAGCGTGCACGCTGTCATCGGACCCAACGGAGCGGGCAAGTCCACCTGCTTCAACGTGCTCTCCGGCGTCTACCGGGCCGCCTCCGGCAGCGTCCGCTTCGGCGCCACCGAGCTCACCGGACTCGCCCCCCACGAGGTCGCCGCCCTCGGCATCGCCCGTACCTTCCAGAACCTGGCCCTGCCGCCGCACACCACGGTCGCGGACAGCCTCCTGCTCGGCCGCCACCGGCTGATGCGGTCCGGGTTCCTCGCCGCCGGACTGCGCCTGCCGGCCGCCGTCCGCGAGGACCGCCGGCACCGCGAACGGGTCCGCGAGATCGCGGGATTCGTCGGCCTGGAGGCCGACCTGGCCGCCCCCGCCGGCTCCCTCCCGTACGGCAAACAGAAACTCGTCGAGCTGGCCCGGGCCCTGTGCATGGAGCCCCGGCTGCTGCTCCTGGACGAACCCGTCGCCGGAATGACCGCCGACGAACGGCAGCGCACCGCCGCCGTCGTCGCGGGCGTCCGGGACGGCCTCGGCATCTCGATCGTGCTGGTCGAACACGACATGGGGGTGGTGATGCGGCTCGCGGACGCGGTGACCGTACTCGACTTCGGAAGACGGATCGGCGGGGGAACCCCCGCCCAGGTGCAGAACGACCCGGCGGTCGTACGCGCCTATCTCGGCGAGGAGGACCCGGCCGCATGACCACCTTCCTCGAACTCCTGCTCGGCGGGCTCTCCATGGGCTCCGTCTACGCGCTGATCGCCCTCGGCTTCGTCGTCATCTTCAAGGCCACCGAGGTCGTCAACTTCGCCCACGCCTCCCTCCTCCTCGCCGGCGGGTACGTCACCGCCGTCCTGCACGACGACATCGGCTTCTGGCCCGCCCTCGCCGTCGGCGTCGGCGCGGCCGCCGCCGTAGGAGCGGGCGTGGAGTTCCTCGTGATGCGCCGCTACCGGGGCCGGGACCACAGCGTGCTGGCCATCGTCACCATCGGTGTGGACATCCTGATCACCACCGACCTCACTCGCCGCATCGGTACGGACGTGCTCGCACTCGGCGACCCGTGGGGCGACGCGGTGGTCCATCTCGGCCCCGTCACCCTCCCGCAGACCCGGATCGCCGCCTTCGTCGCCGCGGCCCTGCTGATCAGCGCCTTCCTGCTCGTCTTCCGGTACACCGCGTGGGGCGTGGCCATGCGCGCCGCCGCCGAGAAGCCGGAGACCGCCGCGCTGATGGGCGTACGGCTGGGCCGGGTCTCGCTCGCCGCCTGGGCGGTCGCCGGCTCCCTGGCCGCCGTCGCCGCCCTCTTCCTCACCGTCTTCCCCACCCCGGGCCTGGAACGGGCCACCTCGCTCGCCGCCCTCAAGGCCTTCCCGGCGGCCATCCTCGGCGGCCTCGACTCCACCACCGGAGCCCTCGCGGGCGGCCTGATCGTCGGGGTCACCGAGGCCATGGCCACCGGTTACCAGAGCCAGCTCGCCTTCCTCGGCCGCGGCATCGGAGACCTCGCCCCCTACCTCGTCATGGTCGTGGTCCTGCTCCTGCGCCCGGCCGGCCTCTTCGGCACCAAGGAGCTCGCCCGTGTCTGACGTCACCGCCCCGGGCCTGCGCACGGAAGCGGACGCCCCCCTCCCGGGCCCCGCCGGCGCCGACCCCCCGACCCGGCGCGGCTCCCGCGTCCGGTACGCGCTCTGGGCCGCCGGGGGGCTGGTGCTGCTGGCGCTCCCGTTCTACCTCGAACGCTTCTGGCTCCAAGCGGGGCTGTTCGCCATCGCCGCCGGGATCGGGGCCATCGGACTCAACCTGCTCACCGGGGCCACCGGGCAGCTCTCCATGGGCCACGCCTTCTTCCTCGCCGTCGGCGCGTACGGGTACTGCGCCCTGGCCGGCGACGGCGGCCGCTCCGGCGGCCACGAGCTCGTCGGGCTCGGACTGCCCAGCTGGCTGGCCGCCGTGCTCGCGGTGGTCCTGGCCGGGGCCGTCGGCGGCCTCTTCAGCCCCATCGCCGGCCGGCTGCGCGGCGCCTACCTCGGCATCGCCACCCTCGCCCTCATCTTCATCGGCCAGCACGTCCTGTTCAACGCCACCCCCCTCACCGGCGGGTTCAACGGCCGCGCCGTGGAACCGCTCTCCCTCTTCGGCCTCACCTTCGACGACACCGAGACGGTGATCGCCGCCGTCCCCTTCCAGTCCGCCGAGAAGCTCTGGTACGTGGCCCTCGCCGCGCTCCTGGGCTGCGGCCTCTTCGCCCGGGGTGTCCTGCGCGGCCGTCCCGGGCGCGCCCTGAACGCCATCCGCGACCACAACATCGCCGCCGGGGTCATGGGCGTCCCCGTGGCCCGCTACCGGGCCGCCGTCTTCGTCCTGTCCTCCATGTACGCCGGCCTGGCCGGGGTCCTGCTCGCCCTCGTCTTCCAGCGCACGGTGCCCGACTACTTCGGCATGGTGCTGTCCCTGGAGTACCTGGCCATGATCGTGATCGGCGGCCTGGGCACGGTGGCCGGCTCCGTCGTCGGCGCGGCCTTCGTCTCCCTCCTGCCCCAGCTCCTCACCCGCTACAGCGACGCGCTGCCGCTCGTCTCCGCCCCGGGCACGGGCGGCGTCTCCCCGGGAGAGGCGTCGCGCTACCTGTACGGCGCGGCCGTCGTCGCCGTCGTCCTGTTCCTCCCCGGCGGCCTCGCCCGGATCCGCCCCTCCCTGTCCGCACGTACCCCGAAGGAGCCAGCGTGAAGAGATACGGCCCGAACAAGAGAGCACGACTCGGTACGGCGGCCGTCGCGGCCGCGCTGCTGCTGACCGGCGCCGCCGGATGCAGCGGCAAGGCGGGCACCACCACCGAGGAGAAGGAGGGCGAGGGCGGGGTCAGGACCGGCGACGGAGTCACCGCCACCTCCATCCAGCTCGGCGCGCTCACCGACATGACCGGCGTCTACGCCTCGCTCGGCAAGAGCGTCACCCAGGCTCAGCAGCTCTGGATCAAGCAGACCAACGCCTCGGGCGGCATCTGCGGCCGGCAGCTGGAGCTGACGGTCCGCGACCACGGCTACGACCCGCAGAAGGCGCTCGCCGCCTACACGGAGCTGGAGCCCAAGGTGCTCGGCTTCACGCAGTTCATCGGATCCCCGTTCGTGGCCGCGGCCAAGGACCGCATCGAGGGCCAGGACAAGGGTCTGGTCATCCCGCAGGCCTGGTCGGCCTCGCTGCTGGGCAGCGCGTCGATCCGGACCATCGGCGCCACCTACGACATCGAGACGGTCAACGCCATCGGCTACCTCCTCGACGAGAAGCGCATCGCCTCGGGCGACAAGATCGGGCACGTCTACTTCGAGGGGGACTACGGCGAGAACGCCCTCGCCGGCGCGAAGCACGCGGCGAAGGAGGCCGGGCTCACGGTCGTCGAGCAGAAGATCAAGCCCACCGACAACGACATGTCCGCGCAGGTGGCGGCCCTCAAGCAGGCCGGAGTCAAGGCCGTCGTGATCAGCGCGGGACCGCGGCAGGCCGCTTCGCTGGTCGGTGTCGCCGCCGCCGGCGGCTGGAACGTCCCGGTGGTCGGCAACAACTCCGCGTACGCGCCCCAGCTGCTCGCCACCCCGGCGGCCGCGGCGCTGCAGAAGGACTACTACGTGGCCGCGTCCACCCTGCCGATCGGCGCCACCGCACCCGGCCCGGCAGCCCTGTCCGCCGCGTACACGGCGGAGTACCCGGGCGCGGGCCTGGACAACGGCGTGGTGGCCGGGTACACGGCCGCTTCGGTCTACGGGGAGGCGCTCAAGAAGGCCTGCGCGGACAAGGACCTCACCCGTGACGGCCTGGGCAAGGCCCTGCTGAGCCTGAAGGCGTACGACAACGGCTTCGGCATCGCGCACGACTTCTCCGACCCGAAGGCCCCCTCCACCCGGCAGAGCGTGATCATGAAGCCGGACGAGAAGACGCCGGGCGGCCTCAAGGTGGTCAGGGAGGCCGCGGTGGCCGAGGCCGCCAAGAGCTTCACCCCGTCCGGCTGAGGCGCATCCGGCCTCCCGGGAACCGGGAGGCCGGATGCCGGAACGACGTGAGGGCCCCCGGACGCCATCGGCATCCGGGGGCCCTCACGTACGAGCGGTACGGCTAGCGCAGCGTCGTGGCGCGCGCCTCGCGGCGGTTGTGCCGGAAGGTGTTGGCCCTCCGGGTCGTCGCGAACAGCGGAATGGTCGCCGCCAGCGCGATCTGCAGGGCGCAGCCCGTCTGGAGCAGGAGCTGACCGCCCGGGGCGTCGAACGCCCAGGCCGCCAGCAGCCCCATCGCACCGACGATCCAGCAGAGCATCGCCACCGCGAGGACACCCCGCGGCTTGGGGTACTCGACCCGGCTCACCATCAGCCAGGCCACCCCGATGATCGCCAGCAGCGTCGGGACGAACGGCAGCTCCAGCAGCACGATCGAGACGACCGTCAGCGCGCCGAAGGGGCTCGGCATGCCCTGGAACATGCCGTCCTTCATCGTCACGCAGCTGAATCTCGCGAGTCGGAGGACGACGGCGAGCAGCACCACGATCGCGGCCAGGGCCGACATCTTCTGGTGCGCGTCGTCCGCGACCATGCCGTAGACGAGCACGAAGTACGCCGGAGCAAGACCGAAGCTGATCAGGTCGGACAGGTTGTCCAGCTCGGCGCCCATCGGCGAGCTGCGCAGCTTGCGGGCCACGATGCCGTCGAAGAGGTCGAAGACCGCGGCGAGCAGCATCAGTATCACCGCCGTCGCCGCGCTGTGACGGGCCATGCCCGTCTCGTTGCTGCCGGTGAGGTGAGGGATGAGGATTCCGGTGGTGGTGAAGTACACCGCCATGAATCCGCAGGTCGCGTTACCGAGCGTGAGGGTGTCCGCTATCGACAACCGCAGCGAGAGCGGCATGTCGTCCTCGGCGGACTCCTCGTCGGCCGACTCCGGCACCCAGCCCTGTGACGGGTTCGGTGTCGCGGGAGTCCCGGGGTCAGTCACGGTCAATTCGGGTCACCCCCGCGGTGGTGGCCTGACCGACCTCGACCGCGACCTCGACGCCCTCCGGGAGGTAGATGTCGACGCGGGAGCCGAAGCGGATCAGACCGATGCGTTCGCCCTGCTCCACCTTGGTGCCGGCCGGCAGGTACGGCACGATGCGCCGGGCGACGGCGCCGGCGATCTGCACCATCTCGATGTCACCGAGCTCGGTGTCGAAGTGCCAGACAACGCGCTCGTTGTTCTCGCTCTCCTTGTTGAACGCCGGGACGAACCCGCCGGGCACGTGCTCCACGGACGTCACCGTGCCCGCGAGGGGGGCGCGGTTGACGTGGACGTTCAACGGGCTCATGAAGATCGCGACCCGGGTCCGGCCGTCCTTCCACGGCATGATGCTCTGCACCACACCGTCGGCGGGCGAGATGACTCGACCCTGGGCGATCTCGCGCTCGGGGTCGCGGAAGAACCACAGCATGCCCGCGGCGAGCGCGGTGGCGGGCACGGCCGCGACGGCCCAGCGTCCGGACTTGCGGGCCCGGGTGAGGCTGAGCGCCGCGGTGGCGACGGTCGGCAGGAGCCACGGCGATGCTCCGCGTGCGAGACGTCCGTTCAGGAAGCCGACGCGAGGTGCAGAGGTTTGGCTGTGGGGCATGGATGACCTTCGTAGCGGGTGATTGCCGCGCCGCAAACTGGGGGACGGGACGGCGGCTTTACTGGAATGCTATCGGTTGCGTGCAACAACTGGGCAAGCCAGAAGCCGAGTCGATGACCGTCAGCCAGTGACTGGCAGTAATCCTTTCACGACGAACCATGGGCGATTCGCCGCAAAAGGTACTTTCAGCCCTGAAGGCGGTACTCCTCGAGCAGGCGTCGCCCGATGATCATTTTCTGAATCTCGGCGGTACCTTCACCGATCAGCAGCATCGGGGCCTCCCGGTAGAGGCGCTCGATCTCGTACTCCTTCGAGAACCCGTAGCCACCGTGGATACGGAAGGCGTCCTCGACGACCTCCTTGCAGTACTCGGAGGCGAGGTACTTCGCCATCCCTGCTTCGAGGTCGTTTCGTTCCCCGGAGTCCTTTTTGCGTGCTGCGTTCACCATCATCGCATGGGCGGCTTCGACCTTGGTAGCCATCTCGGCCAGCTTGAACTGGATGGCCTGGTGTTCCGCGATCGGCTTGCCGAAAGTGTGACGTTGCTGGGCATACGAGACACCCAGCTCGAAGGCACGCTGAGCGACGCCGCAGCCACGGGCCGCCACGTTCACACGGCCGACCTCGACCCCGTCCATCATTTGGTAAAACCCTCGGCCTGTCGTACCGCCGAGTACCCGATTGGCCGGAATGCGCAGTCCGTCCATGATGAGCTCGGTCGTGTCGACGCCCTTGTAGCCCATCTTGTCGATCTTGCCCGGGATGGTCAGGCCCGGACGGACCTCTCCGAAGCCCGGCTCCTTCTCGACGAGGAAGGTCGTCATCGACTTGTGGGGCGCGGTGCCCTCGGGGTGTCCCTCGTCACTTCGCACGAGGACCGCCACCAGAGTGGAGGTGCCGCCGTTCGTCAGCCACATCTTCTGGCCGTTCAGGACGTACTCGTCGCCGTCCTTCACCGCCTTGGAGGAGATGGCCGACACGTCCGAGCCCAGCGCCGGCTCCGACATCGAGAACGCGCCGCGGACCTCGCCCAGCGCCATGCGGGGCAGGAAGTGGTCCTTCTGCTCCTGCGTGCCGTGCTGCTTGAGCATGTACGCCACGATGAAGTGCGTGTTGATGATGCCCGAGACGGACATCCAGCCGCGCGCTATCTCCTCGACGCACAGGGCGTAGGTGAGGAGCGACTCACCCAGGCCGCCGTACTCCTCGGGGATCATCAGCCCGAACAGGCCGAGCTCCTTGAGGCCGTCGACGATGTCCTGCGGGTACTCGTCGCGGTGCTCCAGCTGGGTCGCGACCGGGATGATCTCCTTGTCGACGAACTCCCGGACGGTCTTGAGGATCTCCCGCTGGACGTCCGTGAGCCCGGCGGTCTGGGCGAGTCGGGCCATGGCTACTTCCCCTGTTCCTTCAGCTGCGGGCGGCCGGGCTGCTCGCCGCCGCGCTCCTTGATGTACGTCTCGGTCGGGACCATCACCTTGCGCCGGAAGACGCAGACGAGGGTGCCGTCCTGCTTGTAGCCCTTGGTCTCGACGTAGACGATGCCCCGGTCGTTCTTCGACTTCGACGGGGTCTTGTCGAGGACCGTGGTCTCGCCGTAGACGGTGTCGCCGTGGAAGGTCGGCGCCACGTGCCGCAGGGACTCGACCTCCAGGTTGGCGATGGCCTTCCCGGAGACGTCCGGGACGGACATGCCCAGCAGCAGCGAGTAGATGTAGTTGCCCACGACCACGTTCTTGCCGAAGTCGGTGGTGTTCTCGGCGTAGTTGCTGTCCATGTGGAGCGGGTGGTGGTTCATGGTCAGCAGACAGAAGAGGTGGTCGTCGTACTCCGTGACCGTCTTCCCGGGCCAGTGCTTGTAGACCGCCCCGACCTCGAACTCTTCGTACGTGCGTCCGAACTGCATGGAGATCAGGGCCCTTCTAGTTGACGGGGGTCTCGAACTTGCTGGTGCGCTGCATACCGGCGACGCGGCCCTTGCCGGCGATGACCAGGGCCATCTTGCGGCTGGCCTCGTCGATCATCTCGTCGCCGAGCATCGCGGAGCCCTTCTTGCCGCCGGCCTCCGAGGTGCACCAGTCGTACGCGTCGAGGATCAGCTCGGCGTGGTCGTAGTCCTCCTGGGAGGGGGAGAAGACCTCGTTGGCCGCGTCGACCTGGCCCGGGTGCAGCACCCACTTGCCGTCGAAGCCCAGCGCCGCCGCCCGGCCGGCCACCTCGCGGTAGGCATCCACGTCGCGGATCTGGAGGAAGGGGCCGTCGATGGCCTGGAGGTCGTGGGTGCGGGCCGCCATCAGGATCCGCATCAGGATGTAGTGGTAGGCGTCCGCGCCGTAGCCGGGCGGCTGCATGCCCACGACCAGCGTCTTCATGTTGATCGAGGCCATGAAGTCGGCCGGACCGAAGATGATCGTCTCCAGCCGGGGCGAGGCACCGGCGATCGCGTCGACGTTCACCAGGCCCTTGGCGTTCTCGATCTGCGCCTCGATGCCGATCTTGCCGACCTCGAAGCCCATCGTCTTCTCGATCTGGGTCAGGAGCAGGTCCAGCGCCACGATCTGCTGGGCGTCCTGGACCTTCGGCAGCATGATGCAGTCGAGGTTCTGGCCGGCGCCCTCGACGACCGTGACGACGTCGCGGTACGTCCAGTGCGTGGTCCAGTCGTTCACCCGCACGACCCGGGTCTTGCCCGTCCAGTCGCCGTTGTTGAGCGCGTCCACGATCGTGTGGCGGGCGCCCTCCTTGGCGAGCGGGGCGCAGGCGTCCTCCAGGTCCAGGAACACCTGGTCCGCCGGCAGGCCCTGGGCCTTCTCCAGGAACCGCGGGTTCGAGCCGGGGACCGCGAGGCAGGAGCGACGCGGGCGCAGCCGGTTCACGGGAGACGTGGGCGTGGTCATGCGGGGACCTCCAGGGGATCGAGCTTGTTCGCTTTCCGGATCTCGTCGACGATACGGCCGATGATCTCCGTGATACCGAAGTCTTTGGGGGTGAAGACGGCGGCGACTCCCGCCGCCTTGAGTGTCACGGCATCCGCGTTCGGAATGATGCCGCCGACGATGACGGGTATGTCACCCGCCCCCGCCGTGCGCAGGCGTTCGAGGACGTCCGGGACGAGCGCGCTGTGCGAACCGGACAGGATGGACAGTCCCACGCAGTGGACGTCCTCGGCGAGCGCCGCGGAGGAGATCTCCTCGGGCGTCAGCCGGATGCCCTGGTAGACCACCTCGAAGCCCGCGTCGCGGGCTCGGACGGCGATCTGCTCGGCGCCGTTGGAGTGCCCGTCCAGGCCGGGCTTGCCGACCAGCAGCCGCAGCCGGCCGGAGCCGAGGTCGTCCGCGGTGCGGGAGACCTTCTCGCGGACCAGCGCCATCGGCGTGCCCTCCTCGGCGGTGACCGCCACGGGGGCCGAGGAGACACCGGTCGGGGCGCGGAACTCGCCGAACACCTCGCGCAGCGCGCTCGACCACTCGCCGGTGGTGACACCGGCCCGGGCGCACTCCAGGGTGGCCTCCATGAGGTTCTCGGTGCCGACGGCGGCCTGCTTCAACCGGTCCAGGGCCTGGCCGACCGTGGGGAAGACGAACGGGTCGCCGCCACCCTGCCGGTCCGAGGACTCCTGGCGCTCGGCGCGCCAGCGCACGATGCGCTCGACGGTGAGGGCCTCCACCGCGGGGTCGACCGTCATGATCGCGCCGTCGAGATCGGCGGTGAGCGGGTTCTCCTCGGTCTGCTGGAAGCAGTTGACCCCGACGATCTTGTCCTCGCCGGCCTCGATCCGCGCCCGCCGCTCGGCGTGCGAGGAGACCAGCTGGGACTTGAGGTAGCCGGACTCGACGGCGGCCATCGCGCCGCCCATCTCCTGGATCCGGTCGATCTCGGCCAGGCACTCCTCCACCAGGGATTCGACCTTCGCCTCGATCACGTGGGAGCCCGCGAAGATGTCCTCGTACTCCAGCAGGTCGCTCTCGTGGGCCAGCACCTGCTGGATGCGCAGCGACCACTGCTGGTCCCAGGGCCGGGGCAGGCCCAGCGCCTCGTTCCAGGCGGGCAGCTGCACGGCGCGGGCGCGGGCGTCCTTGGAGAGGGTGACCGCCAGCATCTCCAGCACGATGCGCTGGACGTTGTTCTCCGGCTGCGCCTCGGTCAGACCCAGGGAGTTGACCTGGACGCCGTACCGGAAGCGGCGCTGCTTGGCGTTCTCGATGCCGTAGCGCTCGCGGGTGACCTTGTCCCAGATGCGGCCGAATGCGCGCATCTTGCACATCTCCTCGATGAAGCGGACGCCCGCGTTCACGAAGAACGAGATCCGGGCGACCACCTCGCCGAAGCGCTCCTCGGGCACCTGGCCCGAGTCGCGCACCGAGTCCAGCA
Organism: Streptomyces sp. NPDC055254; assembly: GCF_053606025.1. Classification (NCBI taxonomy): domain Bacteria; kingdom Bacillati; phylum Actinomycetota; class Actinomycetes; order Kitasatosporales; family Streptomycetaceae; genus Streptomyces; species Streptomyces sp. NPDC055254. Next base: position 204,235 of record NZ_JBSGQV010000003.1, read on the forward strand.
CGGCGATGGCGGTGGACATCGCGTACGAGATCTCCTGGACCGGGGTGGCCCCGGCCTCCTGGAGGTGGTACGAGCAGATGTTGATCGGGTTCCACTTCGGGATGTGGTTGACCGTGTACGCGATCATGTCCGTCGTCAGGCGGAGCGAGGGTCCCGGCGGGAAGACGTGCGTCCCGCGCGAGAGGTACTCCTTGACGATGTCGTTCTGCGTGGTGCCCTGGAGCTGCGAGACGTCCGCACCCTGCTCCTCGGCCGCCACCTGGTAGAGCGCCAGGAGCCACATGGCGGTGGCGTTGATCGTCATCGAGGTGTTCATCTGCTCCAGGGGTATGTCCTGGAACAGCCGCCGCATGTCGCCCAGATGGGAGACCGGGACCCCGACCCGGCCCACCTCGCCGCGGGCGAGGATGTGGTCGGGGTCGTAGCCGGTCTGCGTCGGCAGGTCGAACGCGACCGACAGGCCGGTCTGGCCCTTGGCGAGGTTGCGGCGGTACAGCTCGTTGGACGCCTCGGCCGTGGAGTGGCCGGCGTACGTCCGCATGAGCCACGGACGGTCCTTCTGGCGCTCTGTCATCTCAGGCTGTCCCTTTGGCCTTTGAGGCGTCTCAGACGTTACGGAAGCGATTGATCGCGTCGAGGTGCGTGGCGCGCAGCTCGTGGTCGCGCACGCCCAGGCCCTCCTCGGGGGCCAGCGCGAGGACGCCGACCTTGCCCTGGTGGAGGTTGCGGTGGACGTCGTACGCGGCCTGGCCGGTCTCCTCCAGGGAGTAGACCTTCGACAGGGTGGGGTGGATCTTGCCCTTCGCGACCAGGCGGTTGGCCTCCCACGCCTCGCGGTAGTTCGCGAAGTGCGAGCCGATGATCCGCTTGAGCGACATCCACAGGTAGCGGTTGTCGTACTCGTGCATGTAGCCGGAGGTCGAGGCGCAGGTGGTGATGGTGCCGCCCTTGCGGGTGACGTAGACGGACGCGCCGAAGGTCTCGCGGCCCGGGTGCTCGAAGACGATGTCGATGTCCTCGCCGCCGGTCAGCTCGCGGATGCGCTTGCCGAAGCGCTTCCACTCCTTCGGGTCCTGGGTGTGCTCGTCCTTCCAGAACTTGTAGCCCTCGGCGTTGCGGTCGATGACCGCCTCGGCGCCCATGGCCCGGCAGATGTCCGCCTTCTCCGGGCTGGAGACCACGCAGATCGGGTTGGCGCCGCCGGCGAGGGCGAACTGGGTCGCGTATGAGCCGAGGCCGCCGCTGGCGCCCCAGATCAGGACGTTGTCGCCCTGCTTCATGCCGGCGCCGTTGCGGGAGACCAGCTGGCGGTAGGCGGTGGAGTTGACCAGGCCGGGAGAGGCGGCCTCCTCCCAGCTGAGGTGGTCCGGCTTGGGCATCAGCTGGTTGGACTTGACGAGGGCGATCTCCGCCAGCCCGCCGAAGTTGGTCTCGAAGCCCCAGATGCGCTGCTCGGGGTCGAGCATCGTGTCGTTGTGCCCGTCCGAGGACTCCAGCTCGACCGAGAGGCAGTGGGCGACGACCTCGTCGCCCGGCTTCCAGGCGTTCACGCCGGGGCCGGTGCGCAGCACGACGCCCGCGAGGTCGGAGCCGATGATGTGGTACGGCAGGTCGTGGCGCTTGGTGAGCTCCGACAGGCGTCCGTAGCGCTCCAGGAAGCTGAAGGTGGACACCGGCTCGAAGATCGAGGTCCAGACGGAGTTGTAGTTGACCGAGGAGGCCATGACGGCGACCAGGGCCTCGCCCGGACCGAGTTCGGGGACCGGGACCTGGTCGAGGTGCAGGGACTTGCGGGGGTCCTTCTCGCGCGTGGTGAGCCCGGCGAACATCTCCGTCTCGTCCTTGTGCACGGTGATCGCGCGGTACGAGTCGGGGAGCGGCAGGGCCGCGAAGTCGGCGGCCGTAGCGGCCTGCGACTGGATCGCGTCCAGGATGTCCTTCACGGTAGAGCCTCCGGCATGAGCGCTGATGGGGGTGCGCTGGGGGATACGCGTTGCGTGCGTGTGAGTGGGTGGTGTGGTGCTGCGGTGCTGCGGTGCCGTCGGTCCGGCTGGTGCGGTGGTGCTGGCGACGCCCGTGGTGAGGCGTGCGGTGCCTGGTGACGCAGGCATCCGGGGCGCGTTCCTTGCCGAGTGGGCGCGGGCCGCGGGGACATCCGGACGAGATTCAACGTATGGCACCCCGTGTCACTCAGCAAGGCACCGCGTGCCAAAACTTTCTCTCATTTGCCTATTGACCTGCGCAGATGAGCGATGATCGATCAGAGTTACCCACGAGTAGGGACAAGCTGGACACACGTCGAAGGCCGCCCCCGGGCACGGGGGCGGCCTTCGACGTGTCCTACCGGCGGTAGCCGCAGGAGCGCTTCGCTACGCGTTCTTCAGGGCCTCTTCGATGGTCCGCATGACCTCGTCCAGCGGGGCGTCGGTCCGGGCCACCGCCACGAGCACCTCGCCCTGCGCCCGCACCGCGGCCGGGGCGGCCGGAGCCGAGCTCGCGGTGCGCCCGGCGCCGATGCCCGAGCCGAAGGTCTTGCGCACGATGGAGAAGGCGTGGTCGAGCTGCGCCTCCACGTCCCCCTGGCCGCCCGCCCGCAGCCAGCGCCGCAGGACGTGGTTGTGGGCGGTCACCACCGCCGACGCGGCCACCTCGGCCAGCAGCGGGTCGTCGTTGCCGTCGTGGTGGTCGTGCTCGTCGAAGTGGGCCAGCAGGTAGCGGGTGAACAGTCGCTCGTACCGGGCCACCGAGGCGATCTCCCGCTCCCGCAGCGCCGGCACCTCCCGGGTCAGCCGGTAGCGCTCCACCGACACCGCCGGCGAGGCGGCGTACATCTTCATGACTTCCTTGATCCCGCGGCACACCGTGTCGAGCGGGTGCTCGTGCGCCGGAGCCACGTCCAGTACGGCCTCGGCGCGGGTCAGGGTGTCGTCGTGGTCCGGGAAGATCGCCTCCTCCTTGGACCGGAAGTGCCGGAAGAAGGTGCGGCGCGCCACTCCGGCGGTCGCGGCGATCTCGTCGACCGTCGTAGCCTCGTACCCCTTGTTCGCGAACAGCTCCATGGCCGCCGCGGCGAGCTCACGGCGCATCTTGAGCCTCTGTGCGGCGGCCCGGGTGCCGGCCGCGCTCTCCGGGGCGTCGGAGGCCGTGGAGGTGCGGGGCGGGGTCTTGGCGGGCTGGGACATAGAGCGAAAGTACTTCATCCGCGCGGGGGAGCGCGCCTGCGGGGCGCGGGGCGGGTGGGACGGGGGAGGATGCGGGGGAGGGCCGGCACTGGGCACACAGTGCTCGTCGGGAGGGTTCGCCCGCCGTGAGGGTCCGGCGGGCCCGAGGAGCCCTCCCCACGCATCCGGCTCGTGGCCCGAAGGGTTACCGGCGGGCGTGCTCACGGAATCCGCGGCCGGTCTTCCGGCCCAGGCAGCCCGCCGCCACCAGGTGCTCCAGCAGCGCGGACGGGGCCAGTCCCGGGTCGCGGAACTCCTTGTGCAGCACCTTCTCGATGGTCAGCGAGACGTCGAGGCCGACCACGTCGAGGAGCTCGAAGGGCCCCATCGGGTACCCGCCGCCCAGCTTCATCGCCGCATCGATCTCGTCGAGGCTGGCGTAGTGCTGCTCGACCATCTTGATCGCGTTGTTCAGGTACGGGAACAGCAGCGCGTTCACGATGAAGCCGGCGCGGTCCCCGCAGTCGACCGGGTGCTTGCGCACCTTGGCGCAGATCTCGCGGACCGTGGCGTGCACGTCGTCGGCGGTCAGGACCGTGCGGACCACCTCGACCAGCTTCATCGCCGGGGCCGGGTTGAAGAAGTGCATGCCGATCACGTCCTGCGGGCGCGAGGTCACGCGGGCGACCGCGATCACCGGCAGCGAGGAGGTGGTCGTGGCCAGCACCGCGCCCGGCTTGCAGACCTTGTCCAGGGCCGCGAACAGCTCCTGCTTGACCGCCAGGTCCTCGGCGACCGCCTCGACGGCCAGGTCCACGTCGGCGAAGGCGTCCAGCGAACCGGCCGGGGTGATCAGCTCCAGGGTCCGCGCCGCCGCGGCCTCGGTCAGCTTGCCCTTGGACACCGCACGGCCCAAGGACTTGCCGATCGAGGCCTTCGCGGCGTCGGCCTTCTCCTGGCTCCGGGCGGCCAGGACCACCGGGAAGCCGGACTGCGCGAAGACCTGCGCGATGCCGCTCGCCATGGTGCCCGAGCCGGCGACGCCCACCGAGGCCACCGGGCGGCCCTCGCCGAGCCGCGCGCCGTCCTGCGGGGTCTGCGCGTCGCGAACCACAGCGGACCCGCCCGGGGCGTCGTACGTGTAGAAGCCGCGCCCGGACTTGCGCCCGGTCAGACCGGCCTCGGCCAGGTGGCCCAGGATCGGGGCCGGGGCGTGCAGCCGGTCGCCGGAGTCCGCGTACATGGCCTCCAGGACGGTGCGGGCGGTGTCCACGCCGATCAGGTCGAGCAGCGCGAGCGGACCCATCGGCAGGCCGCAGCCCAGCCGCATCGCCGCGTCGATGTCCTCGCGGGAGGCGTACTTCGCCTCGTACATGGCGGCGGCCTGGTTCAGGTACCCGAAGAGCAGCCCGTCGGCGACGAAACCGGGGCGGTCGCCGATCAGGACCGGCTCCTTGCCGAGCCCGCGGGCCAGCTCGGTGACCGCTTCGACGGCGGTCGGGGAGGTCAGCACGCAGGAGACGATCTCGACCAGCTTCATCGAGGGCGCCGGGTTGAAGAAGTGCAGGCCCAGCACGCGCTCGGGGCGCTGGGACTCGGCGGCGAGCCGGGTCACCGACAGCGCGTTGGTGCCGGTGGCCAGGATCGTGTCCGGCCGCACGATCGCGTCGAGCTCGCGGAACACACGCTGCTTGAGCTCGTAGGACTCCGGCACGACCTCGATGACGAGGTCGGCCTCGGCGGCCGCGCCCAGGTCGGTGAAGGTGCGGAAGCGGGCGAGGACGTCCGCCCGCTCCTGCTCGGTGAGGCGCTCCTTGGCGACGGAGCGCGCGGTGCCGGCCGTCAGCGCGGCCGTGGCACGGCGGGCCGCGGTGGCGCTGATGTCGATGCCGATGACCTCGTGGCCGGCCTGGGCGAGGACCTCGGCGATGCCGGTGCCCATCGTGCCGAGACCGACGACGGCGATGGTCTGGAGGGTGGACTGACTGGACGGACGGTCCATCGAGGGACTCCAGTGGGAGAGGGTGGTGACGACTGAGGGGGCACGGCGGCGTGCGGGAGGCCGTGCGGGAAGCCCGAGGGGCGAGAACGGCCGGACCCTGTCCCGGGGTCGCGCCGTGTGATCGTGCGGAACCGACTGGCACGGGGCGGCTGCGTCACCAGGCCTGCCCCGTACGTGTTGAAGAGACAGTAACCCGCCGGTAACTGGCGCGCCAGAGCGCGGAGATGTGACCTGTACCGCCCAAATGTACCGATCATCGATCATCGATCATCGGCCGGAAATACGCAGGTGCCGCAGGCGTCCGGGGCGGCCCGTCCCGAACTCGCGGAACCCGGCACGCCGGCGGCCGGGGCCCCCTAGGGTGGCCGGGTGAACGACGTGCTCGATCGACTGCGGACGGAAGCCGCCGGTTCGCCGGAGTATCCGGAGTACGAGGCGCTCCTCGCCGCCGACCCGGACGCACTGGCGGACTCCCTGAGTTCGGCCGGGCTTCCCCTGTGGGCCCGCGAACTGGCCGCGTACCGCCTCGGGCTGGCCGGGGACCGCCGCGCCTTCGAGCCCCTGGTCCTGCTGCTCAACCACCGGGACCCGCCGCGCTGCGCGGCCGCCGCCGAGGCCCTGGCCGTACTGGGCGACCCCCGCACCGCTCGGGCGGCGGCGGCCCTCGCCACCAACTCCCTGCGCACGGCCTACGCCCTCCAGCCCGTACGGCTGCTCACCGCCCTGCGGGCACCCGAGTCGGTCCCGGCCCTGACGGCCACCCTGTCCCGGCTGCTCTCTCCGCGCGATCCGTACTGGCGGGTGGCCCTGGCCTGCGTCGAGGGACTGGGAGCCCTCGCCGACCCGCGGGCCCGCGAGGTCCTGCTCCGGGCCCAGGCCCACCCGCGCCTGGCCGTGGCGGCCACGGCCGCGCTGCGCGCGATGGGATGACCCGGGCGGGCAGGCCCGGCAGGTGTTCGAGAACCTCCGGCGGTGCCTCGCGGTGCCTCGCGGTGCCTTGCCGTGCCTCGCGGTGCCTCCCCGCGTCCACGGCCGTGCGGGTCCGCGCCGCTTCCGGCCCGAACTCCTGCGGGCGGCCGAGGACTTCGCGGTGGTGCCGGTGCCCACCGGGGCGCAGGCGCCCGGCGGTGACGTCGGCGGCGCCCGGGTCCGGCGTCAGCTACGGGACGCGGGCACCCGGTCGTCCACCGGTCCGGCCGCGGTCGCGGGCACACCGGCCTCGGCCGGTGCCGCCGGGGCGGTCGGTGTCCGGGGCTCCCGGCGGCGGTCCGCCGCCTGCTGGACCCGCCGGCCGACGCGCTGCATCGGCAGCTCGACCAGGCGGTACATCAGGTGGCTCGCGGCCAGCAGCACGGCGAGGAAGACCGCCGTCCAGGCGAGCTTGCCGAGCGTGGACGACGGCATCGGCGGCACGCCGAACAGCGGCCCGACGGTGCGCAGCAGCGGGAAGTGCAGCAAGTACAGAGAGAAGCTGATCGCGCCGAGCCAGGTCAGCACCTTCGGGAAGCGCCGTTCACGCAGCAGGAAACCGAGGCCGAAGAGGGCCCACGCGGCCAGGTAGGAGATCGTCCAGGCCTGCCAGCCCGCGGTCCAGGTGTGCTCCTCGACGCCGTCGCGGTTGTACAGCCGGCCGACCAGCATGCCCGCGCCCACCACGAACCCGCAGGACAGCAGCGCCGGGACCCGGCCGAGACCGCCGTGCTGCGCCCGGTACACGGCGGTGCCGGCGAACATGGTCGCGAAGATCATCAGGGTCTCGAAGGCGGGGGCCCGGCTGTTCAGCGTGATCAGCACCAGGCCCAGACCGCCGAGCAGCAGCGCGCCCGCCACCGTCAGGCGCCGGTTGCCGCTCAGCACCCCCCACAAGCCCGCGAGCACGATCGGGGTGACGATCAGCAGGAGCAGCCGGGTGGAGCCGACCTCGGCCGAGATCAGCTGCGTGCCGAGCGCCGTGCCGACCGCCAGCGCGGCCGCGGCGAAGGCCACCGCGATCGGGGCGCTGTGCCGGTGCAGGCCCCGGGTGAAGAGGGCGGTGACGAAGAAGTAGAAGATCATCTCGTAGCAGAGCGTCCAGGTGACGTTCATGCTGTTGCGGACGCCCAGCATGTCCTGGAGCATCAGGCCGTTCGCCACCAGCGAGGACAGGTCGTCCCCGGTGCGCAGCAGCGCGACCGAGTCGTCGCCGTCCGGCAGCATGAGGATCGAGACGGCCAGGCCGGCGATCAGCGCCGGGTAGATCCGAAAGACGCGGCCGATCCAGAACCCCCGGACGTCGCCCCGGCGCTCCAGCGAGGCCGGGACGATGTAGCCGCTGACGATGAAGAAGAGCATGACGCCGAACAGGCCCATGTCGAAGTTCCGCCAGACCGCTCCGCCGAAGGGCAGCATCCGCAGGACGTCGAAGTGGTGCAGCGCCACGACCAGGGCGGCGATGCCGCGCAGCGCGTCCAGCCAGCCGAGCCGGGCACCGGTGGCGGCCGGGGCCGGGGCCGCGGCGGGCGTCCGCCGGGCGAAGGTGGGTATGAGCTTCTTCACCGGAAGGACCCTAGCGGACGTCCCGCCGCCCCCCGCGGACCGGACCGGGGCCCCGCCCGGGCGCTGCACCGGCCCACGGGCCGCAGCGCCGGGGGCCCGGCTCACCCCGGTCCCGCGGCCGCGACGGCTCCTCGCGCGGTGACCGGCACGGTCCTGCGGACTAGCCGCGGAATCCGAGCAGGCCGTGCAGGGCCGCGCCGCCCGCCGAGGGGGCGACCGCACGGGTCGCCGTGGCCGGCTTCGGGGCCGCCTGGGCGGGGCAGACGGCGTCCGCGGCCCGGCCCGTCCGCAGGTACAGCGCCACCTTCTCGTCCAGGCACTTGTTGCCGCTGAGCGCGACGCCGTGGTTGCCGCCGCCCTCCTCCACGACCAGGGCGGAGCCCGCCAGCTTGTCCCGCATGCTGACGGCGCCCTCGAACGGGGTGGCCGCGTCCTCCGTCGCCTGGAGGAGCAGCGCCGGCGGCAGGGCGGCGTTGGTGACGTCCGGGGCCCGCAGCGGCTCCACCCCCCAGAACGCGCACGGCGCGTTGTACCAGGCGTTGTTCCACGTCATGAACGGCGCCTTGGCGTGCGTGCGCCACATGTCCGCGCGCCACGCGTTCCAGTCCCGGGGCCAGGCGGAGTCCCGGCACTGCACCGCGGTGTACACGCTGTAGCTGTTGCCCGCGGAGGGCCCCACCGCCCCGAACCGCTCGTACGCCGCCACCAGCGGCTTCGGGTCGCCCTTGCGCGCGTACGCCGCGAAGGCCTCGGCGAGGTTCGGCCAGTAGCCGTTGAAGTAGCCGCCCGGCAGATAGGTGTCCTCCAGCTCCGCGGGCCCCACCTTCCCGCCCGCCGGGGCGGTCCGCAGCGCGGATCGCATCGCGTACCAGCGCCTCTCGACCTGCGCCGGATCCGTGCCGAGCCCGTAGTCGGCGTCGTACTTCGCCACCCAGGCCATGAAGGCCTTGTGGCGGGCGTCGAAGGCCCGGTCCTGCGCGAGGTTGTCCTCGTACCAGACCCCGGCGGGGTCGACCACGGAGTCCAGCACGAGCCGGTGCACCCGGGTCGGGTGCAGCTTGGCGTAGACGGCGCCCAGGTACGTCCCGTACGAGTAGCCGAAGTAGCTGATGCGCTCCGCGCCGAGGGCGGCGCGCAGCAGTTCCATGTCCCGGGCCGCCGAGACGGTGCCGATGTGCGGCAGCACGTCCCCGTGCCGGGTCCGGCAGGACTCGGCGAAGGAGCGCACCCGCTCCAGGTTGGCCCGCTCCGTCCGCGCGTCGAACGGTACGGAGTCGGGCCGGGCCGGGGTGAAGTGGCCGGGCCCGCAGTCGAGGGCCGGCTCGCTCCGGCCCACGCCCCGGGGGTCGAAGCCGATCACGTCGTACTGGGCGGCGACGTCCTTGGGGAGGGCGGACGCGACGAACCCCGCCAGGGCGCGGCCGCTACCGCCCGGCCCACCGGGGTTGACGAGGAGCGGGCCCTGGGACGTGCGGGCGGTGTGGGGCACCCGGGTCAGCGCGAGGTTGATCTGCCGGCCGGCGGGCGCGGCGTGGTCGAGCGGGACCTTGAGGGAGGCGCACTGCAGGGTCGGGTGGCGGGGGGTCGCGCAGTCCGCCCAGCGCAGGGCCCCGGCGGAGGCCGCCGGGGGCGCCGAGAAGGCGCGGGGCGCCGCCGGGGCGGCCGTGACCGGGCTCGCGAGGGCGGCGGCGACGGTGGAGATCGCCAGCAGGACGGCGGCGCGCTTCTTCACGGGACCGCGCTTCTTCACGGGGTGCAGCATGGGGCCTCCCAGCCGAGGGTTCTGGGCGGAATCGTCCCGGAAACCTCGCCCGGAAGGCGGGATTGGGCAGGGATGTGGCCCGATGTGATGACCCTTCGGCGGGCCCCGGCCCTCAGAGGAGGGTGAGCTGGGTCGGTCCGGGGGCCGCGGACACCTCCGGCCCCGCCGCGGGGCGCTCCGGTACGAGCACGGGACGGGCGGCCGCGCGCCCGCCCGGGCCGATGCCGAATTCGGCCGCCAGTTCGTGGACTTGGCGGGTGATCTGGCGCTGGTACCAGGTGGGTGCGTACGAGCCCTGCGCGTACATCCGCTCGTAGCGCCCGACGAGGTGGGGATGGTGCGTGCCCAGCCAGGCCATGAACCACTCGCGGGCCCCGGGTCGCAGATGGAGTACCAGGGGTGTCACAGAGGTGGCGCCGGACGCCGCGACGGCGCGGACCGTCTCCCGCAGCTGCTCGGGCGCGTCGCCGAGGAACGGGATCACCGGGGCCATCAGCACCCCGCACTCGATGCCCGCGTCGGTGAGCGTCCGTACGGCGTGCAAGCGCCCGGCGGGGGAGGGCGTACCCGGTTCGACGGTCCGCCACAGCCCGGGGTCGGTGAAGCCGACCGAGACGGAGATGCCGACGTCGGTGACCTCGGCGGCCTCCCGCAGGAGGGGGAGGTCGCGCAGGATCAGGGTGCCCTTGGTGAGGATGGAGAAGGGGTTCGCGCGGTCGCGCAGTGCCTCGATGATGCCCGGCATCAGCCGGTAGCGGCCTTCGGCGCGCTGGTAGCAGTCGACGTTGGTGCCCATGGCGATGTGTGCGCCGGTCCAGCGGCGCGCGCCGAGTTCGCGCCGCAGCAGCTCGGGGGCGTTGGTCTTGACGACGATCTGCGAGTCGAAGCCGATGCCGGTGTCGAGGTCGAGGTAGCTGTGGGTCTTGCGCGCGAAGCAGTAGACGCAGGCGTGGCTGCACCCCCGGTACGGATTGACCGTCCACTCGAACGGCATGCGGGAGGCGCCGGGCACCCGGTTGACGATCGAGCGGGCCCGCACCTCGTGGAAGGTGATGCCGCGGAATTCGGGCGTGTCGAAGGTCCGTGTCACCACGGCGTCCGCCCCGAAGAGCGCGCCGGGCCCGGCGGCCCGGCCGTCCCGGTCGCCGTCCCCGGTCAGGTTGTCCCAGCGCATGAGCGCCTCCCTCGATAGCTCTGCTCCGAGAATAGAACAAACGTTCCCATGATCGTGCGGAGCGGGAACGACGGTGGTGATGTACCTCCCCGGGCGCGCCCGGGACCGAGGAGGCCGGCGGGTCGGCCGGGCGGACTTCGCTACCTGGAAGGTCTTGCCGGGGACGCGCTCCCCGTACGCGTCCGCGTGCACGGCCGATGCGGATTTGGGCGCCCGCGCCGGAGGTGGTTGGCTTCGCCGTGACGAGCGATCACAACTGCTGGAGGAACACCCATGGCGCAGGTCGAGGCCACCACGGAGCGGATCATCGCGGCCGACGCGGAAACCGTGTTCGACGCGCTGGCGGACTACACCGGGACCCGGGCGAAGCTGCTGCCCGAGCACTTCAGCGAGTACGAGGTGCGCGAGGGCGGCGACGGCGAGGGGACCCTGGTCCACTGGAAGCTCCAGGCCACCAGCAAGCGCGTGCGCGACTGCCTGCTGGAGGTCACCGAGCCCACCGACGGGCAGCTCGTGGAGAAGGACCGCAACTCCAGCATGGTCACCACCTGGGTGGTCACCCCGGCCGGCGAGGGCAGGTCCAAGGCCGTCGTCACCACGGTGTGGAACGGCGCCGGCGGCATCGGCGGCTTCTTCGAGCGCACCTTCGCGCCCAAGGGCCTCGGCCGAATCTACGACAGCGTGCTGGCCCGACTGGCCGAGGAAGTCGAGTCCTGAGCAAGGCCGTTGCCCGCCGCGCCCGCCGCGCGGCTCACCGGATCGGGTGGATTTCCGGTCCGGGGTGAGCCTCCGGTGGGCGGGTGCGGCCCGGGTCCGCCGCCGGACCGCCCGCGCGAGGCCGCCACCGCGCCGCATGGGCCGAGCGCCGAGTGGCATGCGCCCCCCTGCGCCGCCGCCCCCCCTGCGCCGCGCCCCCCCCTGCGCCGCGCGCCACCGCGCCGCGCCGCGCGCCACCGCGCCGCTCCGCGCGTTGCCCCCCTGCGCCGTGCGCCTGGCGCCGCCCCCCTGCGCCGAGTGGCGTGCGTCGGGCGGCGTGGGTCGGGCGGGATCCGGAAGGGACGCCCTAGGGTGGGAGACCTGCGTGCGCCGTCCGCGCCGCTCGCGACCCGACCGCCCGGGGGCCCGATGAAGATCCTCATCTCCGCCGACATGGAAGGCGCCACCGGCGTCACCTGGCCCGCCGACGTGCTGCCCGGGACCCCGCAGTGGGAGCGCTGCCGGTCGCTGTTCACCTCCGACGTGAACGCCGCCGTCCTCGGGTTCTACGACGGCGGCGCGGACCAGGTCCTCGTCAACGAGGCCCACTGGACCATGCGCAACCTCCTGCTGGAGCGGCTCGACGCCCGGACCGAGATGCTCACCGGCCGGCACAAGTCCCTCTCCATGGTCGAGGGCGTCCAGCACGGGGACGTGGACGGCATCGCCTTCGTCGGCTACCACACGGGGGCCGGCAGCGAGGGCGTCCTCGCCCACACCTACCTCGCCAACTCCCTCACCGGGGTCTGGCTCAACGGCGCGCGGGCGAGCGAGGGCCTCCTCAACGCCCACGTCGTCGCCGAGTACGGGGTGCCGGTCGTCCTGGTCACCGGCGACGACCTGACCTGCGTGGACGCGGCGGGCTACGCCCCGGACGCGGTGACCGTCGCGGTGAAGGACCACGTCTCGCGCTACGCCGCCGTGTGCCGCACCCCCGCCCGCACCGCCGCCGACATCAGGTCCGCCGCCAAGGAGGCCACGGCCCTGGCGGTCCGCCACGAGCCGGTCGCCGGCGGACCCTTCTCGATGGAGCTGGAGTTCGACGCCGAGCACCTCGCGATGACCGCCACGGTCGTCCCCGGCGTCGAACGGTGCGGGGAGCGCCGGGTCGCGTACGGCAGCGAGACCATGTACGAGGGGATCCGCACGTTCAAGGCGGTCACGACGGTCGTCTCGGCAGCCGTGGAGGAGCAGTATGGCTGACATGCCCGCAGTCGCCCCGGGGGCCCGCCCCCAGGCCCCGGCCCGCCCCCAGGCCCCGGCCCGGACCCCGGTCCCGCCACCGGCCCCCCGCGCGGAATCCGCTCCCGACGGGGCCGAGGTCCCCGCCGTGGACCGGACCGCGCTCGACGAGGCCGTCGCCTTCACCTCCGACCTCATCCGCATCGACACCACCAACCGGGGCGGTGGCGACTGCCGCGAGCGCCCCGCCGCCGAGTACGTGGCCGAGCGGCTCGCCGCCGCCGGCCTGGAGCCGGTCCTGCTGGAGCGGACCCCCGGCCGCACCAACGTGGTGGCCCGTGTCGAGGGCACCGACCCGACCGCGGCGGCCCTCCTGGTGCACGGCCACCTCGACGTGGTGCCGGCCGACGCCGCCGGGTGGAGCGTCGACCCGTTCTCCGGCGAGGTCCGGGACGGCGTGGTCTGGGGCCGCGGCGCCGTCGACATGAAGAACACGGACGCGATGGTGCTGGCCGTCGTACGGGCCTGGGCGCGGGCCGGCGTACGGCCCCGGCGGGACATCGTGATCGCCTTCACGGCCGACGAGGAGGACAGCGCGGTCGACGGCTCGGGCTTCCTCGCCGACCACCATCCGCGGCTGTTCGAGGGCTGTACGGAGGGCATCGGCGAGTCCGGCGCCTTCACCGTGCACATCGGCCCCGGCCGCTACCTCTACCCCATCGCCGCCGGTGAACGCGGCACCGCCTGGCTGAAGCTGACCGCGCACGGCACCGCGGGACACGGCTCCAAGCCCAACCGGGCCAATGCCGTCAGCCGCCTAGCCGCCGCCGTGGCGCGGATCGGGGAGTACCGGTGGCCGGTGCGGCTCACCGCCACCGTCGCCGCCTGCATCACCGAACTCGCGCGCTCCCAGGGCCGGTCGGTGGACCCGCACGCTCCGGACTTCGACCTCGACGCGGCGCTCGCCGAACTGGGCCCGGCCGCCGACCTGGTGGCGGCGACCGTCCGCAACAGCGCCAACCCCACGATGTTCAGTGCCGGTTACAAGGTGAACGTGATCCCCGGGCAGGCCACCGCCTATGTGGACGGGCGGATGCTGCCGGGCGGTGAGGCGGAGTTCGCCGCCGCTCTGGACGCCCTCACCGGTCCCGACGTGCGGTGGGAGTTCCACCACCGCGAGGTGGCGCTCGAAGCCCCCGTCGACGGGCGGACCTACGCCGTCCTGCGCGAGTCCGTCGAGCGGTTCGATCCCGGCGGGCACGTGGTGCCGTTCTGCATGGCGGGGGGCACCGACGCCAAGCAGTTCTCCCGGCTCGGCATCACCGGCTACGGCTTCTCCCCGCTCAAGCTTCCGCCCGGTTTCGACTACTGGTCCCTCTTCCACGGCGTGGACGAGCGGGTCCCCGTGGACGCCCTGCACTTCGGCGTCCGGGTCCTCGACCACGCGCTGCGGACGCTGTGAGGAGGCCCCGGTGACCGCCGCCGCGACCCTGCCCTACGGGAGTTGGCCCTCGCCCATCGACGCCGCCCTCGCCGCCTCGCTCGACGGGCGGCCCGAGTACGTCGGCGCCGTCGGGTCCGAGGTGTGGTGGACCGAACCCCGCCCGGACGAGGGCGGCCGCCGGGCCCTGGTCCGCCACCCCGTCGACGGGGGGCCCGAGACCACCGTGCTCCCCGCGCCGTGGAACGTGCGCAGCCGCTTCACGGAGTACGGCGGCACCCCCTGGACCGGCGCGCCGCGCCCCGGGGGCGGCCCCCTGCTGGTCTTCGTCCACTTCGCCGACCAGCGGCTGTACGCGTACGAACCGGACGCCCCCGGCGGCGCCGGACCGAGGCCCCTGACGCCCCTCTCCGGGATCGGCGGCGGGCTGCGCTGGGCCGACCCGGTCCTGCGCGGCGGCGAGGTCTGGTGCGTGATGGAGGAGTTCACCGGCCCCGCGCCCACTGACGTACGGCGCTGCCTGGCCGCCGTACCGCTGGACGGGTCGGCGGCCGACGACCGCGCCGCGGTACGGGAGCTGACGGACGACCGGCACCGTTTCAGCACCGGGCCGAGGCTGTCCCCGGACGGGCGGTACGCCGCCCGGCTGGTGTGGGACCACCCCAGGATGCCCTGGGACGGCACCGAGCTCGTGCTGGCCGACATCACCGGCGACGGTGCGCTGACCGGGGCCCGGACGGTGCTCGGCGGTCCCGGAGAATCCGTCGCCCAGGTGGAGTGGACGGTGGGCGGGGCGCTCCTCGCCGTCAGCGACCGGAGCGGCTGGTGGAACCCGTACCGGGTGGACCCGCGGAGCGGTGGGGCGGTCGAACTGTGCCCACGTGAGGAGGAGTTCGGCGGCCCGCTGTGGAAACCGGGACTGCGCTGGCTCGCGCCGATCCCCGGCGACACCTCCACGGCCGGGGGCACGGGACTCGTCGCCGTCCTGCACGGCCGGGGCTCCGCGGTGCTCGGCGTCCTGGACCCCGAGAGCGGGGACCTGGTGGACGCGGCGGGCCCGTGGACGGCCTGGCAGCCGACCCTCGCCGTGTGCGGCACCCGCGTCTACGGGGTCGCGGCCAGCCCGCGCAGCGCGTACGAGGTGGTGGAACTGGACACCGCGACCGGGCACGCCCGCGCCGTCGGCGCGCAGGCGTCGGACCGGGTGGACCCGGCCCACTACCCGGAGCCCCAGAGCCGGACCTTCCACGGCCCCGACCGCCGCGAGATCCACGCCCACGTCTACCCGCCGCACCACCCCGCCTGCCGGGCCGCCGCCGACGAACTGCCCCCGTACGTGGTGTGGGCGCACGGCGGCCCCACCGATCACGTGCCGCCCGTGCTCGACCTGCACATCGCGTACTTCACCTCGCGCGGCATCGGCGTGGTCGAGGTCAACTACGGCGGCTCCACCGGTTACGGGAGGGCCTACCGGGAGCGGCTGCGCGAGCAGTGGGGCGTGGTGGACGTGGAGGACTGCGCGGCGGTCGCCCGGGCGCTGGCCGCCGAGGGCACCGCCGACCCGGACCGGCTCGCCATCCGGGGCGCCAGCGCCGGCGGTTGGACCGCGGCCGCCTCGCTGGCCGCCACCGACCTGTACGCCTGCGCCACGATCAGCTACCCGGTCCTTGACCTGCGCGGCTTCGCCGAGGAGACGCACGACCTGGAGTCCCACTACATCGACGGCCTCGCCGGGCCGCCGCAGACCCTCGCCGTACGCTGCCGCGAACGCTCCCCGGTGGCCCGCGCCGACCGGATCACGGCGCCGTTCCTCCTGCTCCAGGGGCTGGACGACGCGGTCTGCCCGCCCGCCCAGGCGGAGCGGCTGCTGGCCGCACTGCGCGGGCGCCCGGTCCCGCACGCCTACGTGGCCTTCGAGGGTGAGGGGCACGGCTTTCGGCGGGCCCGGACCATGGTCCGGGCGCTGGAGGCGGAACTGTCCCTCTACGCGCAGGTCTTCGGGATCGAGCGGACCGACATCCCCCGCCTGGCCCTGTCCGACTGAGAACACCCGCCCGACGACCGGGTTCCGGCCGCGGAACCCGCGGTTGACGGTGTCGCTGTACGCCGCCCCGCTGATCGCGGCCGTCCTCGGCGGGCCGTGCGGGGGCCTACTCGGCGCGGCGGCGCAGGTGGCGGGTCCGGTCGCCGGTGCGCAGCCACACCCGCAGCGGGCCGAGCGGGGCGAATCCGTGCCGCAGCGCCGCGTCCAGGTCGTCACCCGACTCGTAGCCGACCACGTCCGCGTCCGGCCACAGCGCCGTGACCCGCGCGAGGACCGCCGCCCACACGGCGTCCGCCCGCTCCTCCTCGTCGGTGAAGAGGTTGGACACGCCGACGACGCCGCTGCCGAGACTGCCTACGGCCCCCGCGACGATCCGGCCCCCGGAGCGGCCCGCGAGGAAGGCGATGTCCTCGCGCAGGAGCTCCGGCCGGAACAGGCCGGTGCTCTCCTCGCCGCCCCAGGCGGCCTCCCAGGCCTCCAGCTCCGCCGGGGAGCCGACCCGCGACCACACCAGGTCCTCGTCCCCGCCGTCCCCGCCGTCCCCGCCGTCGGCGGCGGCCGGGACCGGGGCGCCGGCCGGGCGGTGGATCCACTGCGCCTCGACGATCACCTCGAAGCCGTCGCCGTCCAGGTCCAGACGCGCGAAGCTGTCCTTCACGGAGCAGCCGGAACCGTCCGTGTCGATGCCGAGGAGCACGCCCTCGGCCGACACGGACGCGTCCAGCGTGATGGCGTCCGGGTAGAGCGGCGGCGTCCGCTCGGCGCTCGCCCACACCGCGGCCCCGTCCCCGAAGCCCCCCGGCAGACCGTGCGCCGCGCATACGGCGTGGCACCAGCCGGCGTTGTTGAGCACGGCGCGGCGCAGCCGCGCGTCGATGTCGTCAATGATCACGCCGGTGATCGTGCCACACGGTCTAACCTGGGGCGATGACTTTTCCGACCTACCTCCGGGAAGGGCCGAGGGTGGGCATTCGGCCTCCGCGGACCGCCGACGGGCCCGAGTTCACCGCCCGCGTGCGCGAGAGCCGCGAGATGCACCGGCCCTGGCTGTTCCCGCCCGCCACCCCGCGGGAGTACGAGCCCTGGGCGGCCCGGCTGACCGAGGGGGCCGGGCGCGCCGGGTTCCTCGTCTGCGAGCTCGCCACCGGCGCCGTCGCCGGCTTCGTGAACGTCAACAACATCGTCCGCGGCGCCTTCGAGTGCGGCGCCCTCGGCTACGGCGCCTTCGCACACGCCGCCGGCCGCGGACTGATGGGCGAGGGCCTCGGGCTGGTCCTCGACCACGCCTTCGCCCCGGAGCCGCACGGCCTCGGGCTGCACCGGCTGGAGGCCAACATCCAGCCGGGGAACGCCGCCTCGATCGGGCTCGTGGGAGCGCACGGCTTCCGCATGGAGGGCCTCTCCCCGGACTTCCTCCACGTCGACGGTGCGTGGCGGGACCACGAACGCTGGGCCCTGACGGCCGAGATGCGGGCCCCGCGGGGGGCGCGTCGCACAGGATGAGGGCACGGTCGGGCGCGGGCCCGCGGGTCAGGCGCGGCACAGGACCTCGCCGTTCAGGACCGAGAACCAGGCGTCGGGGTCCGCGCCCCAGGCCCGCCAGGCCGCGGCGGCGGCCGTCAGTTCCGTTTCGGTCGCGTGGCCGCCCCGGACGGCGATGTCCGCGTACCCGGAGGCCGTCGTACGGTCCGCCCAGAGCCGTGACCACCAGGAGACCTCCTCCGGGGTCGCGAAGCACCAGGCCGTGGCCGAGGAGGCCACCTCGGTGAAGCCCGCGCCGCGGGCCCATGTCCGCAGCCGGCGCCCGGCGTCCGGTTCGCCTCCGTTGGCGCGCGCGACCCGCCGGTACAGACCCAGCCATTCGTCCAGGCCCGGGGCGGCCGGGTACCAGGTCATCGCCGCGTAGTCGGCGTCCCGCGCCGCCACGATCCCGCCCGGCCGGCACACCCGGCGCATCTCGCCCAGGGCCCGCACCGGGTCTGCGACGTGCTGCAGCACCTGGTGGGCGTGGACCACGTCGAAGGAGTCGTCCGGGAAGTCCAGGGCATGGACGTCCGCGGCGGCGAACTCCACCGCGGTCAGGCCGCGCTCCGCCGCGTACGCCCGGGCCCGCTCGACGACCTCCGGCGCGGCGTCGACGGCCGTGACCCGGCCGCCCGGCGCGACGAGCTCCGCCAGGTCGGCGGTGATCGTGCCGGGGCCGCAGCCCACGTCCAGCACCGACATCCCCGGCCGCAGCTCCCCGATCAGGTAGGCGGCGGAGTTCTCGGCCGTCCGCCACCGGTGCGAGCGCAGCACCGACTCGTGGTGTCCGTGCGTGTAGACGGCGCTCCCGGCGTTCATGACCCGGCCCTGTTTCATGGAACGGCCCTCCTCTTCGAAGTGGTGCTCCCACCGTAGGACGTCCGACCGCCATACGAGACAGGCGTATTGACATGTGGACACCCTCCTTTCCCGCCATGGTGAGGGGGCGGGAAGGTGGCAGGGTCGTACGGCGCGGAGGAGAGTGAGCAGCGGG
Source organism: Streptomyces sp. NPDC055254 (assembly GCF_053606025.1). NCBI lineage: Bacteria > Bacillati > Actinomycetota > Actinomycetes > Kitasatosporales > Streptomycetaceae > Streptomyces > Streptomyces sp. NPDC055254. Next base: position 222,810 of record NZ_JBSGQV010000003.1, read on the forward strand.
GGCGACCCGACGCGGAGGACGGTGGGAGCCATGCCGGACACGCTGCTCGAACGGCACGCCGAGGCGCTGCGGCTCTTCGGGGACCGGGTGCGCTCCGTGGCGCCGGACCAGTGGGACGCGCCGACCCCCTGCTCGCAGTGGTCCGTGCGCCAGGTGGTCAACCACGTGACCGGGGAGCAGCTGTGGATACCGCCGCTGGTCACCGAGGGCCGGACAGCCGAGGAACTCGGCGACGCCTTCTCCGGCGACGTCCTGGGCGAGGACCCGGCCGCCGCCTTCGACCGTGCCTCGGCCGCCGCGATGGCCGCCTTCGCCGCTCCGGGGGCGCTCGACCGGACCGTCCGGCTCTCGTACGGTCCCGCGCTCGGATCGGCGTACTGCTCGGAGCTGACCGCCGACTGCGTGGTGCACACCTGGGACCTCTCGCGGGGCATCGGCGCGGACGACCGACTGCCCGACGGCCTCGTCGGGTTCTCCCTCGACGAAGTCATGCCGTACGCGGACGGGCTCGCGGCCGGCGGCATGTACGCGCCTCCGGTGGACGTGCCCGCGGGAGCGGACGCGCAGACCAGGCTGCTCGGGCTGCTCGGCAGGCGGGGATGACCGGACAGCGGGCGTACCGTTCCAAATAATCGTATAAAGGGCAGACGAGGCAGACGAGGAGCCGGGCGGGCGCGGTCCCGGTCACCGGCGCCGGCGGCGCGGGCGCGGCCACGGGGACGGCGGGCGCAGCGGAGCGGGCACACACGGCGGGACGGATGCGGAAGGCGGGGAAGCGGTGGCGGGGATGCAGCGAGCGGTGGCGGAGGGCCGCGGCCCGGTCCGGTACGGGCCGCCCGCGCCCCAGCCGGGCCTGCCCGTGCTGCCCGAACTCGTCTCGGTCCTCGCCTCGGCCGCCGACCGCTCCGCGCCCGAGCCCCCGGGTGGCGGAGAGGCCGTCCGCGAGGCCGCCTGCCGGCACTGGGGACGGCGCGGGCTCGCCACCGCCCCCGAGTGCGTGGCCGCCGGCCCCGGCGCCCCCGCGCTGCTGCTGGCACTGCTCGGCGCGTTCGGCGGCGACGTCATGCTGCCCCGGCCCTGTCCCGCTTGGTGGACGCCGCAGGTCCGGCTGCTGGGAGGGCGGGCGTACCACGTGCCGACCCCGGCCGAGTGCGGCGGCGTACCGGACCCGTACGCGCTGCTGGAGACCGTGGCCCGGGTACGGGCGGAGGGCGGCGATCCGCGGGTGCTCCTGCTCTCGGTGGCCGACGACCCCACGGCGACCGTGCCGCCGCCCGAGTTGCTGCGCGAGGCCTGCGAGGCGGCGGAGGCCGCGGGGCTGTTCGTGGTCAGCGACGAGAGCTGGCGCGACACCGTGCACCGGCCGCGCGACACCCTGGTCCTCAGCCCGGCCGAAATGCTGCCCGACCGCGCCGCCGTCCTGCTCGACCTGGCCGGAGCGCTGCTGCCCGCCGGCTGGCCGGCCGCCGTGCTGCGCTTCCCCGACACCCCGCGCGGTACGTGGTTGCGCGCCCGCACCCTCGACGTGCTCACCGCCACCGGCGCCCTGGTCGCGGGGCCCGTCGCCGGGGCCGCCGCGCACGCCCTCGACGAACCGGACGCCGTCGCCGGACGCGCCCGCGCGGCCGCCGCCCTGCACGGGGCGGTCGCCGCCGCCGCGCACCGCGAACTCCTCGCGGTCGGCGCCCTCTCCCGGCCCCCGCAGGCCGGCCGCCACCTCTACGCCGACCTGACCCCGCTGCGCGCCGGACTGGCCCGGCACGGAGTCGGCGACGCCATGGAGCTGGAGGACTGGCTCGGCGCCCGCTTGGGCGCGCCGACACCGGGCGGACAGCGGTTCGCGGACGAACTGGGGGCGCTGCGCGTCAGGTTGTCGACCGGCCCGCTGCTGGGCGCCACCCCGGAGGAGCGGCTGGCCGCCCTGACCGCCCGTGACCCGCTCGGGCTCCCGCACGTACGGCGTTCCCTGGACCACCTCCGCTCGGTCCTGGCCGAGCTGACCCGGCCGGCCTGACCACCCGCCCGCCTTCCCGATCCGACGCGCGGTGAACGGAGACTTCTCGATGTGGGACCAGACGGACGCCCCCGCCGCCGAGGGGAAGGCCCAGCCACCCGTCGCCCGCCGGCCCGCACCCCGGCCGGAGCGGCCGGAGCAGCCAGAGCGCTCGGAGCAGCCGGAGCGGTCGCAGACGCGCCCCGCCGCGCCGCGCCCCCTCGGCGAGCACCGCCGCTGGCCGCGCTCCTTCGCCGACCGGCTGACCACCCCGCTGCCCGGCGTCCGCGCCTTCGCCCGGCTGGCCCGCGAGGGAGCCTTCCGGCCGGGCCCCGAAGGGCTGCGCGGCATCCCCGACCTGCCGTTCGAACCCGCCCCGCTGCCCGCCTCCGCCCCCGGCTCGGTCTCCGTCACCTGGGCCGGGCACGCCAGCTGGGTGCTCCGGACCGGCGGCCTGACCGTGCTGACCGACCCGGTGTGGTCCCGACGAATCCTCGGGACCCCGAGCCGGATGACCCCCGTCGGGGTCCGCTGGGAGGACCTGCCGGCCGTGGACGCGGTGGTGATCAGCCACAACCACTACGACCACCTCGACGTACCCACCCTCAAGCGGCTGCCCCGGCACACGGCCCTCTTCGTCCCGGCCGGTCTCGCCCGCTGGTGCCGCCGCCGGGGCTTCACCCGCGTCACCGAGCTGGACTGGTGGGAGGCGGCCGAACTGGACGGTGTCCGCTTCGAGTTCGTACCGGCCCACCACTGGTCCAAGCGGTCCCTGACCGACACCTGCCGGTCCTTGTGGGGCGGCTGGGTCCTCACCGACACCCGCAGCCCGGAGCCGCGGCGGCTCTACTTCGCGGGGGACACGGGCTACGGCCACTGGTTCGCCGAGATCGGCCGCCGCCACCCCGGCATCGACCTGGCCCTGCTGCCGATCGGCGCCTACGCCCCCCGCTGGTGGCTCAGCGACGTCCACGCCGACCCGGAGGAGGCCGTCCAGGCCTGCCTGGACCTCGGCGCCCGCCGGATGGCCCCCATGCACTGGGCCACCTTCGTGCTGTCCGCCGAACCGGTGCTGGAACCCCTCCAGCGGGTCCTGGCTGCCTGGAGCCGGGCCGGCCTCCCGCGCGACCACCTCTGGGACCTTCCCATCGGCGCCTCCCGCACCCTGCCCGTCCCGGACACCGCTCCCTAGCGCCGTGACCGGCCGCGCACTAGTGGTGCCAGGCCTTGCCGCCCGTGTTGTGGATGAGGCGCTGGAGCACCTTGAGGGTGGTGAGGTACTCCTCGTCCGTGATGCCCTCGTGGCGCTCGGCCCACAACCGGCCCTGCAGGGCGGCCGCTTCTCCGTAGAAGCGCCTGCCCTCGGGAGTGAGCGTGAGGTTCCGGGCGTCGTCCTGGTCGATCCAGCCCCGGGCGATCGCGGTGTCGATCTCCTCGGCGATCGCCTCCTCGCCCGTGGCCAGGTAGCCCCGCAGGGTCTCGACCACCTCGTCCCGGCCCTGGCCGCGGCCCTCCGGGGCCAGGGCGACCCGGGCGAGCACCCACCACTGCGGCTGGGTGGTGCCGATCCCGGCGAGGGCGCCCCGGGTACGGCTGACGACCGCGTCGTAGGCGGCCCAGGTCCAGTAACCGACGGGCTGCCGGATCAGTTCGGCGTCGCTGTGCGAGTACTCCATGGTGATGGTGCTCCGTTCGCTCGTGACATCGTCCGACATCCGCGTCCGACATCCCAGAGCCTAGGAACTGAACCGCACTTGAGGTCCAGTGGGAATTTTTCAGCGCGGCCGGATCCGGCGCCACAGCGCCGGGCCCGCGCTGATCAGCACGGTCAGCCCCACCGCCACTGCCACGCCCTTCCAGGGCTCGGCGAACAGCGAACCGCCCAGGATTCCGATGAGGCCGTACGTCGCCGCCCAGGCCAGGCAGGCCGGGGCGGCGCCGCGGGCGAACCGGCGCAGCGGCATCCGCGCCAGCAGGCAGGCCAGCATCACCGGGATGCGGCCCGCCGGAACCAGCCGGGAGAGCACCAGGATTCGTACGCCGTGCTCGTCGAGCTTCGTCCGCGCCCGCTCCAGCCGCTCGGGAGTGGCCCGGCCGCGCAGCGTCGCCGGCCACCGCGAGCCGTTCCGCGAGCCGTTCCGCGAGCCGACCCCGCGCTGCCCGAGCCAGTACAGGGCGAGGTCCCCGGCGAACGCGGCCACCGCCGCGACCGCGACCACCAGCGCCACCCCCCAGGGCAGCGACTGGTGGTGGAACGCCACCACCGCCGCCGAACTCACCAGCGCCCCCGTCGGGATCACCGGCACCAGCGCGCCCAGCGCCACCAGGACGAACAGCGCCGGGTAGCCCACCGCCTGCTGGGTGGTCTCCGGCGGCACCCGGCCGGCCGCCGCGAGCGCGTCGCACCAGGTCACGGCAGTCGCACCCGCTCGCCGTGCGCGGGTACCCGTACCGTCACCTTCGGTGCGAGCCGCCGCGCCGCTCGCTCGAACTCCGCGCCCGGGGCGTGGAATTCGTGCGGCCGCACCGCGTCCATGCCGATCGGCCAGAACGTGCCGTAGTGCACAGGGACAGCCGCTGCCGGGGCCAGCTCGGCCAGTGCCACCGCCGCACGCCCCGCGTCCAGGTGTCCCGGACCCAGGCACGGGCCCCAGCCGCCGACCGGCAGCAGTGCCACGTCCACCGGACCGACCTCCCGGGCCATCGCGTCGAACAGCCCCGTGTCCCCGGCGAAGTACGTGCGCGCCGCGCCCTCGACCACGTACCCCAGGGCCGGGGCCAGGGCCGGACCGAACGGCAACCGCCGTCCGTCGTGCCGGGCGCTGACCGCCCGCACCCGTACCCCGTTCCGTACGCCGACCACGTCGCCCGGCGCCACCTCCGTCACCGCCAGCCGGCGCGCGCCCGCGATCCGGGCCAGCCCCGGCACCGCCCGGCGGGCACCTCGGGGCACCAGCAGCCGGGTGCCGGGCGCGAGCCGGGCCAGCGACGGCAGGTGCAGGTGGTCGGCGTGCAGGTGCGAGACCAGCACCGCGTCCGCCACGGCCGCCGCGGGCGGGGGCGGCGCCCCGCGCCGCCGTCGCAGGTGCGCCAGCCTCCGGGTGAACAGCGGGTCCGTCAGCAGCCGCACCCCGGAGTCCTCGACGGTGCACGTGGCGTGCCCCCACCAGGTGATCTCCACGGGCATCGGGGCCGCCTCTCCTGCCGTCTCGCTCACGAGCCTAGTGCTGCGGCCGGGAGGCCCACAGCACTGGAGCCTGCCCCGTCCGCGCGTCCGGAACCGGATGCCGTCGTTCCGTCCTCCCGGGCGGCGGATCGGAGTAGGGTCGGGCCGCATGGAAGCGCTGCGCGTGGCCGCGATCGCCAGCCTGGCCCCGCTCGAAGACCTGGACGTCGACCCGTTCGCCGTGGACACCCGGAGCCAGCACGCCGTGTGCGCGCGCTGGGCCGCCGACCGGGGCTACGTCGTGACGCGCCACCTGCTGGGCTACGGGCTCCGTCCCGACCACTGCGGGCTCTGGTCCGACATCGACGACGGGCAGGTGGACCTCTTCGTCGCCGCCAACCACCGGGTGCTGACCCGGGCCCTGCGCTCCGTCGAGGAGTTCACGGCCGAGTGCGAGCGGCGCGGCGTACGGCTGGAGACGGCGGGGCACGAGGAGCCGCCGTACACCTCCGCGATGAAGGCGGAAGTGCACCGGCGCCTCTCCATGCCCACCGCCGGCTACGACGGCACCTGAGCCCCGACCGGCCGCGGCCGGGGACGTCCGCGCGGCCCGACCACCGGTCCCGCCCGGCCCCGGCCGCCCGCCCGTGCGCCCCCCGTGCCGCCCGGCCCGGCCCGCACCGCTGTGCGAGCCTGGGGGGACGGGGCGGGGGCGCGCGGGCGGGTCGCGGGCCGGAGCGGTGAGGCGGGTGCGGCGTGTTGCGAGGGCGGTGGCGGAGCGCGGGCAGTGCCCTGGTACGGGTGGTCCTCGTATGGGCGGTGTCCACCCTCACGATGCTCGTACTGGCCGGCATCCTGCCGGATTTCCGGCTGCAGTCCGGTGCCGGCGCCGGCGCCGGCGACAGCGTCACGCGGATCGGGCTGACCGCCGCCTGGGGCGCCGGGGCCTTCGGCCTGCTGAGCGCACTGGTCTGGCCGGTCCTGGTGCGGGCCCTGCTGCTGGTGCCCGCCCTCGTACTCGGCCTGCTGGTCTTCTTCCTCAACGGCTCGCTGCTGCTGATCGCGCTCAGCCTGATCCCGGCCGGGCGGGGTGAGGTGGCCCCGGAGACCGCCGTCGTGGTGGCCGCCGTGATGTCGGCGGTGGCCTCGGCGACGTCGACCGCACTCGCGGTGCGCGACGACGAGGCCTATAGGCGCCGGCTCTACCGGCTCGCCGACCGCCGCCGCCGGCAGCGGCGCGCGGGCGCGCCCGGCCGCGACGTGGCGGCGCCCGGCCTGATCGTCCTCCAGCTCGACGGGGTCGGCCACGAGGTGCTGCGCCACGCGGCGGCCCGGGGCCTCATGCCCGCGGTCGCCGACTGGCTGGACCGCAGCCACCGCCTCGTGTCCTGGCGCACCGACTGGTCCAGCCAGACCGGCGCCAGCCAGCTCGGCATCCTGCACGGCTCCACCTTCGACGTGCCCGCCTTCCGCTGGTACGAGAAGGACACCGGCGAGGTGGTGGTCTGCAACCGCCCCACCAGCGCCGCCGAGCTCCAGCGGCGCGCCGTGGCGCGCACCGGGGACGGGGGGCTGCTCACGCTCGACGGGGCCAGCCGGGGCAACCTGTTCAGCGGCGGCGCGGACCAGCTGGCGCTCGTCCTGTCCGTCTCGGCCCGGCGCGGCCGGGCGAACCGGTCCCGCGCGGGGTACTTCGCGTACTTCTCCGATCCGGCCAACGCCGTCCGCACCACGCTGTCCTTCGTCGCAGAGGCGGGCCGCGAGGTCGGCCAGTCGCTGCGGGCGCGGCTGCGCGACGACAGGCCGAGGGTGGCGCGCGGCGGGCTCTACCCGGTGATCCGGGCCTTCGCCACCGTCGTCGAGCGGGACGTGGTGGTGGCGGCGGTGATCGGCGACATGCTCGCCGGGCGCACCGCCGTCTACGCCGACCTGGTCGCCTACGACGAGGTGGCGCACCACTCCGGTCCGCGCGGCAGGGACACCGACCAGGTCCTCGCCCGCCTCGACCGCAGCCTCGCGCTGATCGCCCGGGTCGCCGAGCACGCACCCCGGCAGTACCGGATCGTGCTGCTCTCCGACCACGGGCAGAGCGCGGGGGAGACCTTCCTGAGCCGGTACGGCCTGACCCTGAAGAACCTGGTCCGGGCGGGCTGCGGACTCCCGGTGCCGCGCCGGGCCGGCCGCACCCGCAGCGGCGCCGAGGCCCGGGCGGCGTTCCTGGCGGCTCTGCACCGGCCGGTCGAGGAGGGGGAGGAGGCTCACCCCGGGCCCGGTTCGGACCCGGTGGTCCTCGCCTCGGGCAACCTCGCCCTGATCTCCTTTCCCGACCAGCCGGGCCGGGCCACCCGCGCGTGGATCGAGCGGGCGCACCCCGCCCTGCTGCCGACCCTCGCCAACCACCCGGGGGTCGGCTTCCTGCTGGTGGACGGGGAGGTACTGGGTCCGGGCGGAGCGGTGGCGCGCCTCGACGTCCCGGGCGAGGCGGAGGAGATGCTGGCGCGCTTCGGACCGGGCGCGGCCGAGGCGGTCCGCCGTACCGACGGCTTCCCGCACGTCGCCGACGTCATGGTGAACTCGGCGTACGACCCGGACACGGGCGCCGTCCACGCCTTCGAGGAGCAGATCGGCTCGCACGGCGGGCTCGGCGGGGAGCAGGGGCACGCGTTCCTCATGTGGCCGGTGGAGCTGTCCGAGCCGGCCGCCGACCTGGTGGGCGCGGAGGCCGTGCACGGCGTCCTGAGGCGCTGGCTCCGGGAGGCGCGGGGTCCGCAGGTGCCCCTGAAGAATCCCCGGCCGGAGCGCGCAGCAGGCGGAATCTTTCCTTCCACGGAGGGTTCCGTACGGGACGAAACCCGCTGATTTTGCACCGTCCGCCCGGTGGTCAACCATGGGTTGACCTGCCCACCATGTGAGACGCTCCGAGGCCCACCCCCGATGACCAGCACCGCAGCCCTGCCCGCCGAGGCACCCGCAGCCCCCGGACCTCCGGAAGCCGCCGAGCCCGGCCCGCAGGGCGACCGGCACGCCCGGAGGTTCGGGCTGCCCGTCGCCACCTGCCTGGTCATGGGCAACATCATCGGCGGCGGCATCTTCCTCCTGCCCGCCTCGGTCGCCCCCTTCGGCACCATCAGCCTCGTCGCCTTCGGCGTGCTCACCCTCGGAGCCGTCGCCCTCGCCCTGGTCTTCGGACGCCTCGCGCGGAGGCACCCGCAGACCGGCGGCCCGTACGTCTACGCGCGCGCCGCCTTCGGCGACTTCGCCGGCTTCCTCGCGGCCTGGAGCTACTGGATCACCACCTGGGTCTCCAACGCGGCGCTGGCCGTCGCCGCCGTCGGCTACCTGAGCGTGCTCTTCCCCGCCGTCGGGGAGCGCAAGTGGTCCATGTGCCTGGCCGCGCTCGCCGTGCAGTGGCTCCCGGCGCTCGCGAACCTGGCCGGCACCCGCTGGGTCGGGGCCGTCCAACTCGTCTCCACCGTGCTGAAGTTCGCCCCGCTGCTGCTCGTCGCCGTGGGCGGGCTGTTCTTCTTCGATCCGGCCAACCTCGGCCCCTTCCGGGCCACCGAGCAGAGCGCCGTCGGCGCCGTCTCGGCCGCCGCGGCGATCCTGCTGTTCAGCTACCTGGGCGTAGAGTCCGCGGCGGTCAGCGCCGGCGAGGTCCGCGACCCGGCCCGCAACGTCGGACGGGCCACCGTCCTGGGCACGGCCGGCGCCGCCGCCGTCTACCTCCTGGGCACCCTCGCCGTCTTCGGGCTGGTCCCCCACGACCGGCTCGTCGACTCGCGGGCCCCCTTCACCGACGCCGTCGACGCCATGTTCGGCGGCACCTGGGGCGGCACGGTCGTCGCCTGCGCCGCCGTCGTCTCGATGGCCGGCGCGCTCAACGGATGGACCCTGCTCAGCGCGCAGACCCCGTACGCCGCCGCCAGGGACGGACTCTTCCCCAAGGTCTTCGAGACGCGCAGGCGCGGCGTCCCGGTCGTCGGCGTGCTGGTGACCGTCGTTCTGGCCTCGGCGCTGACGCTCTACAACTACACGGCGGGCCCGGAAGGGGTCTTCGAGGTCCTGGTCCTGGTCACCACCTTCACGGCGACCGTCCCCTACCTGCTCTCCACCGCCGCGCAGGTCTACTTCCTGCTCTCGGGCCGGTCCGAGCGCGTCCACCGGGGCCGGCTGGTCCGCGACGCCGCACTGGCCGGACTGGCCTTCGCCTTCTCGATGTGGCTCGTGGCCGGTTCCGGCTACGCGGCGGTCTACCAGGGCCTGCTGTTCCTGTTCGCGGGCGTGCTCGTGTACGCCGTCATGGCGGCCCGCCGGGCCCGGCGGGCCGCGGACGCCGGCGCCGCCTGAGGCCGCCCGCAGGCCGGTGCGCGCGGACCGGCCCGGGGGCGCCAGCTCGAAGGCATCGGCCCGGGGGCGTCGGCCCGGGGCGTCGGCTCGGGGCGTCGGCTCGGGGCATCGGCTCGGGGCATCGGCCCGGAGGCCTCGGCCCGGGGCGTCCCTTCACCCGGTTGGCCACACCCCGGATGCCGTCCCTCCGGCCGCGGGGCAGGCTGTGGCCACTGACAGCCGCCACCGCACAGACGAGGACCGCGCCATGACCCACCGCCGGCGTATCGGCGTCATGACCGGGGCAGCAGCACTGCTGTTGACCGCCACCGCCTGCTCGGGTCTGGGCCGGAGCACGGTGGGCATGCTCAGCTTCCGGGGCCACGACTCACCGGTCGAGGTGACCTACAGCAACACCCTGGTGCGGGGCTGCCACCGCATCGGCGTGCCCAAGGGCGCCACCCACGTCGAGAACAACACCCTCGTCGACATCGTCCTGTACCGCACCGCGAACTGCGAGCGGGGCGAGCGCGACGAGGGCATCTACGTCGCCACCACCCTCTCGAACGTGACGGCCCCCGCCAGCCTGCCCTGGCGCAGCTACCGGGTCATCCACTGACCCCGCAGCAGGCAGGTCGATCCCCGGCTGGAGGTCCCTCCTCGGGCGGGAGGTAGCGGCCCACGCGCGGGACGTCCGGGGTCGAGGCCTGGCGGCATCGCGGTCGGCGAGGGACTTCCCGCCCGGGGCGCCGGTCCCGATGATCACGGACGGCTGGTGCGACACCCTGCGGATCCGGCGCGAGCACGCCTGTCCGTTCCGCAGGGCGCCTCCCTGCCGTTCACGCCCCGGGGGCCGGTCTTCCGACCGGCCCGAGGCTCCCGACGGACGCTCTAGTCGAGGTAGTCGCGCAGCACCTGCGAACGCGACGGGTGGCGCAGCTTCGACATGGTCTTGGACTCGATCTGGCGGATGCGCTCACGGGTGACCCCGTACACCCGCCCGATCTCGTCCAGGGTCTTCGGCTGGCCGTCGTTGAGGCCGTAGCGCATGGAGACCACGCCCGCCTCGCGCTCGGACAGGGTGCCCAGGATGGACTGGAGCTGCTCCTGGAGGAAGGTGAAGCTCACGGCGTCCGCCGGGACCACGGCCTCGGAGTCCTCGATGAGGTCACCGAACTCGCTGTCGCCCTCCTCACCCAGGGGGGTGTGCAGGGAGATCGGCTCGCGGCCGTACTTCTGGACCTCGATGACCTTCTCCGGGGTCATGTCGAGTTCCTTGCCCAGCTCCTCCGGAGTGGGCTCGCGGCCGAGGTCCTGGAGCATCTGGCGCTGCACGCGGGCGAGCTTGTTGATGATCTCGACCATGTGGACGGGGATGCGGATGGTGCGCGACTGGTCGGCCATGGCGCGCGTGATCGCCTGCCGGATCCACCAGGTCGCGTACGTGGAGAACTTGAAGCCCTTGGTGTAGTCGAACTTCTCCACGGCGCGGATCAGGCCGACGTTGCCCTCCTGGATCAGGTCCAGGAAGAGCATGCCGCGGCCGGTGTAGCGCTTGGCGAGCGAGACCACGAGGCGGAGGTTGGCCTCCAGCAGGTGGTTCTTCGCGCGTCGGCCGTCCTCGACGAGGATCTCCAGCTCGCGCTTGAAGGCGGGCTTGTGGTCCTCCTCCTCTTCGAGCTTGTACTCGGAGAACAGGCCCGCCTCGATGCGCTTGGCGAGCTCGACCTCCTGCTCGGCGTTGAGGAGGGGCACCTTGCCGATGAGCTTGAGGTAGTCCTTGACCGGGTCGGCGGTGGCGCCGGCCACCATGACCGTCTGCGCGGGGGCGTCGTCCTCGTCGTCGTCGGACAGCACGAAGCCCTGGGTGCCGCCGGCCTTCGGGGTCTCCTCCTCGGCCTCGTCGGCGAGGTCCTCGGCCGCCCAGTCCTCGCCCACGGCCACGGGGGTCTCGCCCTCGTCGGCGTCCTTGGCGCTGGTCTTCTTCGCCGCGGTCTTCTTGGTGGCGGTCTTCTTCGCGGCGGTCTTCTTGACCGTCCGCTTCTTCGGCTCGGCGGCGACCTCGGCCGACGCCTCGTCCGCGGGGGCGGGTGACGTCGGAGCGGATATCGCCGTGGCGGTGGCCGGGACGGTCGCCGCGGTCTTGCGCGCGCCGATGGGCCGGGGCGCCGCGACCGCCTTCTTGGTCACGGCGCGGGCCGGGGCGGCGGCGGCCTTGCGGGGCTTCTTGGCGGCAGCCTTGGTGGCGGGGGCCGCGCTGACGTGAAGGGCGACACCCTCCTCGTCGAGAACCTGGTTCAGGCTGCGCAGGACCCGCTTCCACTGGTCCACCGGGATGCGTCCGGCCTCGAAGGCCTGACGCACGTCGTCGCCGTTGATGTGACCCTGCTCGCGGCCGCGCTCGACGAGCGTGACGAGGGCCTCCGATTCGGCGATCTCCGGAGGGAACGTACGGGACGGGCTGAGCGACACAAGGAGCCTCTCGTTGCGAACAAAAATAAGGGGTGGGCGGGCCATCATCGCGCGAACTCGGGAAACAGACCCGAGGGGGGTCTGTATTCCGGGCCGCGCGAGGACACCTGTCGGTTCATCGCATGCCCGAGTCGATTCGTTACGCGCTGAATTGAGTGACCTGCGCCACGCTGTGGCCGCGCAACCGATCCGGCGTGGTTCCGTCCGCCCTCCCCGTCAGCCCGTTTTGCGGGCCTCGATGAGGAAGCGGGCGGTGTGCGCGACGAACGGGCCTTCGCGTTCGATCTGCTCGTGCAGCTCGCGCAACCGGTCCCGGTACTGCCCGACCGTGAAGCCGGGCACCATCCAGATCACCTTCCGCAGAAAGTAGATCACGGCTCCGATGTCGTGGAACTCCGTACGCAGTCGTTCGGAGCGCAGTTCGACGACTTCCAGGCCCGCCCGCGCGGCCGCGGCGACCGCGTCGTCGGGGTGCCGGTCCCGCCGGACGTCCTGCGGCTGCGGCCCGAGGAAGTACTCGACGAGCTCGAAGACGCTTGCCGGACCGACCTGCTGGGAGAGGTAGGCGCCGCCCGGTTCCAGCACCCGGGCGATCTCGTCCCACCAGATGGTCACCGGGTGCCGACTGGTGACCAGCTCGAAGGCCTCGTCGCCGAAGGGCAGCGGCGGCTCGTCGGTGTCCGCCACCACGACCGCGCCGAGCGGGTGCAGCAGCCGGGTCGCCCTGTCGATGTTCGGCGGCCAGGACTCGGTGGCCACCGTCAAGGGCGGCAGCGGCCCGGCCCCCGCCAGGACCTCGCCCCCGCCGGTCTGGACGTCGAGGACGGACCGCACCGCGGCCAGACGCCGACGCAGGAGCCCCTGGTAGCCCCACGAGGGCCGCTGCTCGGTGGCCCGGCCGTCGAGCCAGGAGAAGTCCCAGCCGTCCACGGAGACCGACTCGGCCTCGGCGACGAGATGGTCGAAAGTACGCGTCATGGAGCGATCGTCCCAGGTCGGGCGCCCGCCTTCCACCGGACAAGTCGACTACAGTGGCCGTGGGCCGTGACTGGCGTTCGGGTGGATCACCACCGGGGAGCGGCCCGGCGCCCGGCGTACCTCCGTGCGTCGACTGCCGCGCGCCTGGGCGAACCGCGATCCGTGATCCGCGATCCGCTGCGACGTTCAGGAGACCCCGTGACGACTGCCACCGCCCGACTGATGGACGGCACCGCCCTCGCCCGCCGCATCTCGGAGCAGACCGCCGCCCACGCGGCGAAGATCACCGAGCGCACCGGTACCGCGCCCTGCCTGGCGACGGTGCTCGTCGGCGAGGACCCCGCCTCGGTGACCTACGTGCGCATGAAGCAGAACCGCTGCGCCAAGGCCGGGATCACCTCCCGCCACGTGGAGCTGCCGGCCGCGACCACCACCGAGGAGCTGGTGGCCACCCTCACCGAGCTCTCCGAGGACCCCGCGATCAGCGGCATCCTGCTCCAGCACCCGGTCCCGCACCACATCGACGAGCGCGCCGCGTTCGAGGCCATCGCCCCGGGCAAGGACGTCGACGGGGTCACCATGCACTCCTTCGCCGCCATGGGCTTCGGGCTGCCGGGCTTCGTCTCCTGCACCCCCGGCGGCATCATGCGCCTGCTGGAGGCCTACGACGTCGACCTGACCGGCAAGCACGCCGTGGTCGTCGGCCGCAGCGCGATCCTCGGCAAGCCGGCCGGGATGCTGCTGCTGGAGAAGAACGCCACCGTCACCTACTGCCACTCGCGCACCGTCGACCTGCCCTCGATCGTGCGCCAGGCGGATGTGCTCGTGGCCGCCGTGGGCAAGGCCGAGTTCATCCGGGGCGAGGACATCAAGCCGGGCGCCGTGGTCCTGGACGCCGGCTACAACGAGGGCAACGTCGGCGACGTCCACTTCGAGTCCGCCGCCGCCCGCGCCTCGCTGATCACCCCGGTCCCGGGCGGCGTGGGCCCGATGACCATCGCCGTCCTGCTGGAGCAGACCGTCCAGGCGGCCGCCGCGCAGGCCGACCTGGACCTCGCGCACCTCTGACCTCCACCGCGTCACGCACCCTCACCGCGAGAATCGCCCCGAGCCCCCCGTGGCCGGGGCGTTCCGCTTCCCCCCGGCCAAGGGCGGCCTCGCGAGCTCGCGCGGCACGGCGAAGGCCGTCGAGATCGCCCGCGTACCGATGGCCTCGCTCCCGGCGCTGCCCGGCGGCCGGACGCCGACCGCTCCTCGGCGCCCGCCGCGCGGTCCTACCTCGGCCCCGGCATCACGGCGGCCGCTCACGCCCTCACGGCCCTGGCGCGGGCGGACGACCGGTGCGGCGACGTCAATCACGTGCTCTCTGGCTTCGGAACTTGACGGGGGCGATATTCGGTCAGCCTGTCCATGATCAGGTCGGCCTCGGCCGGACAGCGTCGACGAGCTCCGGGCGGTACTGGATCGGGCAGGCGGTGTCGTTCTGGCTGTGCGTCCACCTCCGCGTGGACGGCGCTGTCGAACGGGTCGCCCCGGCTTCGATGTCCGACTCCCTCGCGCATCGCCGGACGGCCGGAACTGCGAGCGCGGGTGGGGCGGCGGCGGGTCATCCCGTTCCACGCCCGTTGGCAGCCGGGCCGCGTGCGACGGGGCGGGAAGGCCGGCGCGGCCCAGAGCGTGCCCTCGACGGTCACGGCCACTGCGGCGCCGCTCGGCTGCCACATCTCGTGGGTTCTACGACTGGACCGGCACCAGCAGCAGCTCGGCGGCCGTCTCGCCGGGCCCAGGTCCCGCCAGGAGCCGTTCGCGCCGTGCTCCGAGGGCAGCAGCGGGGCCAGGGCCGGGCCGGGGCGGGCGTAGCTCAGGGGGCCGGAGGTGGGGGGCGGTGGCGGGCGGACGCGACGATGGGGGAGTCGCGGAACTCGCGGGCCAGGGCCGTCAGGGGCCGGCCGGCGAGCCGGTACGGCTCAGGGTTGCCCGGCGGCGGTCCCGGGAGGGGCGCGGCAGCGGCCTTGCGGCGGCAGGCGACCGCCAGCACGGCCGCGTCCGCCACCACGGCGGCCCGCTCCTCGCCCATGCCCTGCCCGCGCGCGGTCTCGTACGCGGCGTGCCGTACCGCCGGGTCGAACCAGCAGGCGAGGGCGAGGATGGCGTCGTCGATGACCGACTCGCGGTGGATCAGCCGGATCCCCACCGGCGACCACCAGGCCAGGGGCACCGTCCGCACCCGTGACGCGGCGAACCCGCGCAGCGCCTTCCACAGCGGGTGCAGGCGCCGGTACTGGCTGAACTCCCGCCAGGCCGCCGACCCGCCGACCAGTGGCACGATGAAACCGGTCGCCACCATCAGCGCCGCCGCCGAGGCGAACGGCGGAGCCACGTCCGTGGACAGGCGGTCCCAGTCCCGGCCGCTCCAGCGGGCGCCCAGCGCGGTCCACTTCGCGACGAGGTACCCGAGGTCCAGCAGCCCCCCGAGCATGATCAGCCCCAGTCCGGTGCGCAGCGGTCGCAGCTCGGGGTCGGTGCGCAGCAGCCACCGGCCGGACAGCAGGGTCAGCGCCGAGATCCCCACGCTGTGCGCGAGCAGGTAGCAGACGATCATCTCGCGGATCCACGGCGTGTTGGCGTAGTACGTGTCCAGGTCCCGCAGCCGTTCCACCGGCGCGTCGCCGATCATGAACAGGGTGACGATGAGCACCGCGACGCCGCCGTACACGGCCACCGTCAGCCGGGTGGCCCGGCGCACCACGGCCGGCGGGCCGCCGCCCCACTGCAGGACCAGCACGAGGCAGCACCCGGAGAACGCGGTGATCACGCAGAACACCAGCGGAGCCGCGAAGTTGACCACTCCCGTGAGCCGGTTGACGGCGGCGATCGTCGGCGGCGCCGCCAGGAACATCACCAGGCAGCCGACGACCAGCAGCGCGCACACCGCCCGCATCAGCGGCTGGTCCCAGTCCCGGCGCAGCGTCGGCACCTTGATGAGCAGTGCCAGGACCAGGAGCGATCCCGGCACGTAGAGGATGAGCCCGTGCGTCATCGGGCCCGGCCGACGGGGTCGGCGGGGTGGGTGGAGGGGGCGGGGCGGGCGGGTCGGGTGGCGCCGTCCGGGTCGGGCCGGTCCGCCGGGGCCGACTGGTCCGTCGCCGCGCCCGCCGGGGCCGGCCGGTCCGCCGCGCCGGCCGGGTCGGGTCGGTGGTCCGGCCGGAGTGCCGCCGCGCCCGCCGGGTCGGGCAGGTCCGCCGGGGCGGGTGCCGCGCCCTCCGGGTCGTGGTCGAGGCCGGCCACGGCCCGTTCCGCCGCGGTCAGCGGCGCCGCCTTCAGCGCGTCGCGGTCCGAGGCGCGCAGGACGTGCCAGACCACCGACGGGCGCAGCCAGTAAGTGGGCGGGCAGCTCATCGTGATCACCTGGAGGAAGGCCGCGGTGAGCGCCTCCCGGGTGGTGGCGCCCGTCATCAGCCGGTTGACGTACCCGTTCAGCAGTCCCGCCCCGGCTCGCGGCGCCACGCCGGTGGCACCGGGGTAGAGGATGTCCTGCGAGGTGGCGAGCTCCCAGGCGGTGCTCACCTGGGGGGCGAGCGCGCGCTGGGCGCGGCGGCCGAAGCCCGGCTGGGCGAGCCCCCGGGCGCGCAGCAGGGCGCGTACGGCGAGCAGCCCCTGCGCGGCGACCGTCATGCCCTGCCCGTACAGCGGGTTGAAGGTGGCTACCGAGTCCCCGACGGCGAAGAAGCCGTCGGGCAGGTCGGCCTTCTCGAAGTAGAGCCGGCGGTTGGCGTTGCCCCGGGTGACGGCGACGTCCGTGAGGGGTTTGCGGCCCTCCAGCAGTTCACCGACGATCGGGTCGCGGATTCCCTTGGCGAAAGGGATGAACTCCGCGGGGTCACCGCTCGGTTGACCGCCCCGGGTGCCGGAGAGGGTGGCCTGCCACTGCCCGTTCTCGATCGGCACGATCGTGGCCGTCCGGCCGGGTACGGGCACGCGCGGGTCGGACTGCACGTTGACGATGGGGAAGCCCATCTCGTGCGCTCCGGGAGGCGCTTCGAAGACCCGGGTCGCGTAGACCAGCCCGGAGTCGACCTCGGCCCGTTTGATGCCGCCCACGCCCAGCTCCTGGAGCCAGGTACGGGCCCGTGAGCCGCGCCCGCTCGCGTCGACCACGAGATCGGCGCCCAGCCGTCGGCCCCGTGCGTCCGGGGTGTCGATCCGGACGCCGGTGATCCGCGCGGCCGTGCCCTCCAGGGCGGTCACCCGGCTCCGCTGGAGGGTGGTGACGCCGTCCAGGGCGGTCACCCGGGCGCGGACCACCGAGTCGAGGAGGTCACGGCTGCAGGAGATGTTGAACTGCTTCTCCGCGCAGCGCGGGATCCAGCCCTGGGCGGTCTTGGTGACCAGGTCGCCCGGCAGGCTGCGGCGGATCGCGCCCGCCGCCGTCCACTCCTCGGTGATGCCCGGCAGGATCTCCTCTATGGCGCGGGCCCCGCCCGACCACATGACGTGGACGTGCCGGGCCTGCGGCAGTCCGCGGCGCGGCTCGGGACTGTCCGGGAGGGCGTCGGCGTCGATGATCGTGACCGTGGCGTGCTCGGCGAGGACGGCGGCCGCGAGCAGGCCGGCCATGCTGCCGCCGATGACGACGGCGTGACGGAGCGGTGAGGTCTGGGTCATCGATCGAGCTCTCTGTCGGGGCCGTGCGCAGGGCATCGGCGCGAAATGTGAGCGGCGGGGAGGCGGGTGACCCGGTATCGGAGTACCGGGCGGAGCTCAACGCCCCCAGCCGAGGGAGGACTTGATGCGCTCGATCGCCTCGGGGAAGTGCTCCTCCCTGGGCGGCGGCGGAAGGTACGGCTTGAGGGTCTTGCCCAGGTACAGGCCGAAGATCTCGGCCCGTACCTCCGCCGGGTCCTCCCGATCGGCGCGGGCGGCGGCCTGCCGGACCACCGCTCCGAGACCGGTCTCGGAGCAGAGCAGCTCCGAGAGACTCCCCCGGCGGCCCGTCAGCCGCGCGGCGACGGCCATGCCCGGGCCCTGGGCGTCGCAGGTGCCCTCGTCCACGTGCCACAGCTCGTGGCAGGCGATGACGAGCTGGTGCTCCGGCCGGGTCCGCTCCTCGACCACGATCAGATCGCGCTCGTCCATCTCCAGCCATAACCCGCTGGCCGTGTCGGGCGGGAAGGCGGCGAAGCGGAAATCGACCCTCCGCCCGCCCCGGCGGCGGCCGTACGCCGCGCACAGTCCCTCGATGATCTCCGCGGCTTCGGCCGGCGGTGTCAGCCGGGCGGCCGCGAGCAGGTCCGTGCCGAGCCTGCGCATCGCCCTTGTGGTCCTCATGGTGCTTCCCCCTCGGTCGTTCTCTCCCCGTCGCACCCGTCGCACCCGTCGCGCCCGTCGCCCGCGCACCCGCGGCCCCCGCCGACCGGGCGAGCCCCGCCGTGTTCGACGTCCCCCTGCGACCCGTACTCCCCCTGCGACCTGTACTCCTCGTACGCCTCCCGCTCCCCGTGCTCCCCGTCCGGAGCGCCGGCGGCCCCGTGCCCGCCCGTGCGCGTACGGCCGAGCTGTCCCTCGCGGGCGAGCAGGTCGTCCAGGTGGTCGGCGAGGGACTTCCAGCCCCGCGGGGAGAGCAGGCAGGCGCGGGTCACGATGGTCCGCACGTCGTGGGCCCGCAGTACCGTCAGCATCGGATTGTTCTGCTGCCCCGGCGCGAACTCCGGTTCCAGTTCGCGCTCGATCCGGTCGAGGACGGTGGTGAGCGCCTCGGTGTCGTCGGCCAGCAGGAAACCGCCCTCGACCCCGTAGAACCGTTGGATGCCCGCCGCCGCCGCGAGGTTGGGCAGGCCCTCCCCGCGGGCGAGCCGGGTCAGCGACTGTCCGGAGGCGCAGAAGGAGCCGGCGATGGCCGCGAGCGAGTGGGGCTGACCGTCCTCGCGCACCCGGGTGCGGCGCAGGTGCGCGAAGCGCTGGCGCACCTGCTCCTTCAAGGACAGGCGGGGCGGCCTGCCGTCGAGGGTGAGCAGGATGGCCTGCGGGGTGATGCCGGTGAGGTACGACAGGTGC
The DNA here is from genome assembly GCF_053606025.1 of Streptomyces sp. NPDC055254. Lineage (NCBI taxonomy): Bacteria > Bacillati > Actinomycetota > Actinomycetes > Kitasatosporales > Streptomycetaceae > Streptomyces > Streptomyces sp. NPDC055254. The sequence goes on from NZ_JBSGQV010000003.1 coordinate 241,799, forward strand.
TCCACGTCGCCCCGGCCCTCGGCCGCCGTGGTCGCCGACAGGGCGAGGGCCCGTTCCACCGCGCTCTTGCTGTCGGCCAGCAGGAATCCCGCGTAGACCCCGAAGAAACGCTGCACCCCCGCGGCGTGGCCCAGTCGGGGCAGGCCGGTGCCGGCGTTGAGCGGGCCGAGCGAGGCGCCGGGTGCGTCGAAGTCGTCGGCGATGGCGGCGAGCGGCCACTCGCGGCCGTGCTTGTCGCGGCGGGTCGCGCGTAACCGCAGGAAGCGCTGGTGGACACGCTGCTCCAGAGGGAGCTCGGCGGCTCTGCCCGCCACCACCAGGGGAATGCGGTCGGGCTCGACCCCGGATAAGTGGCTCAGCCGTTCCAGGTCGAGTACGTGGCCGGGGTCCTGCCCGCGTCGTTCCGAGAGCTCCTCCACGCGACGCCAGGTCGCGCCGAGAGCGGTTCGGGCGGCGGCTCGCACCGGCTGATTCTCCGTACGTCGAGAGGCAGTTCGAGGGATCGGGGCTGGGTGCAGCCTAGCCTCCCGCATCCCCGCGAACCAGGGGCATCCCCACCTTCCCTGCCGTCCGGCTCAAGAAAGGTTGGCACGACCTCGGAGGTGATCGACCCTGTGCGCGTGCGGCGGCACCGTGGGGTTCAAGGGGCTTCGCCGGGCGCGCACTCGGCTCCGGGGCCCGTACCCACCAGCGCGGTCGGCGAGCCGCAGCACCATCTCCTTGCCGGGGCGGGACCGGCCCGTCTCGATGAAGCTGATGTGCCGGGAGGAGGAATCGGCGCGGCCCGCCGGGTCCAGCCGGCTGATGCCGCGCCGCACCCGCCAGGTGGCGCGGCACCGCGCGCGCCGACGGAAACCCCGGTCCGGGGCGTCGTGGTCGTCATGCGCACGACGTTGACCGACAGCCCTCGGCCCTCAGCCCAGGTCGAAGACGTTCCGCAGGCCGAGGCGGTGGCGCCACAGGTCGTGCCGCTTGGCGGATTCCACCCCCGGCGCCCGGTACAGCGGCCGCACCGCGCACCGGGGGAGGGCGGAACCGTCCCGGTCCAGCAGGGCGTTGACGGCGGCCCGGGCCGAGGCGTTGGCGCCCTCCATCGTGGCGAGGTCGATGTCGACCGCCACGTAGTCCCCGCTCAGGAAGAAGTTCGGGATGCGGGTCCCCGCGCTCGGCCGGTTGTGGAACGTGCCGACCGGGTGGATCAGCAGCTCGTCCGCATTGGTGGGGTTCGGGGTGCCGAGCCCGTCCACGCCCGGGTCCAGGAACCAGGAGTGCAGCGCGGAGTCCTTCAGCGGAGTCTTGCCCGAGTCGTTGAGGGAGGCCTTCAACTGCGCCCACACCTCGCGCGCCACCTCCTCGCGGGTGCACTGCTTGGCGGACTTCCCGTAGAGCATCCCCGGCTTGTCCCACTCCGAGATGTCCACCGACAGGCAGTCGACCGCCGCGCCGTCGCCGTAGTCGGCGGGGAAGTCCCGGGCCGGCCAGTGTTCGGCCTGCTGGATCGCCGTCAGCGACCAGGGCGAGTCCACGCAGTTGAGGTGGCCGTGCACGAGGGGGGCGCGCTCGGTGAGGTAGAACTGGATGCCGGTCATCCAGTCGGTCCGCAGCCGGTCGCAGCGGCCCAGCATGGGGTCGGCGGCCCGGAGCGCGGCGCTCCAGGTACGGCGGGCGTGCTCGACCGGCAGCGCCGAGACGTAGTGGTCGGCGGTGACGGTCTGCCGGGTGCCGTCCGGGGCCTCCACCGCGACCCCGCTGACCCGGCCGTCGCCGTAGCGCACCTCGCGTACGGTCCAGCCCAGCCTGAACTCCACGCCGAGGGCGCGCAGATGGGCCTCCCAGGGATCGATCCAGGCCTCGTTGGTCGGCAGGTTCAGGATCCGGTCCGGTGGCCCGTCCGCGCCCCGGCCCAGCAGGTTGAAGACGAAGGCCTCGCCGAGGGTGCCGACCGTGCGGGTGGACGCCTCCTCGGCCTTGGTGGCCACGATGTTGCGGGTGACGCCGATCGCCAGGATCCGCTGGTACTCGTTCGACATCTGCTCCGCGCGCACGAAGTCCCACCAGGGGGTGCGCTCCCAGACCTCGTCGCGCCGCTCGTCGCAGCTGGTGAGGAAGACGAGCGCACGGTTCACGAAGTAGGCGCTCTCGTGCGGCGGGAGGCGGACGAGCGACTGCAGGAGGCCGGTGAGGGCTCGCCGCAGCTCGTCGGGCGTCAGCTCGGCGGCGGAGTGGCCGGGCCAGGGGATGGGGGCCCGCAGGTCCTCGCGGCCGGCCGCACGGGCGAACATCATCTCGCGGGGGGCGACCAGGTTGTCCCACACGCCGTTGGCGTTGCCGGGGAAGGGGATGCGCCGCATAGTGTCCGGCAGGTTGTGGTAGATCCCGGGGATGAAGCGGAAGCCGTGCTCGGCGGGCAGCGGCCGGCGGCCGCCGCGCGCGCTCCCCGGCACGTCCATGCTGCGGGCCTTGCCGCCGAGCGCCCGGCGCTCGTACACGGTGACGGCGTAGCCCCGCTCGGCGAGCTCGTGCGCGGCGGTCAGCCCGGCCACCCCGCCGCCGAGGACCGCGACGCGCCGGCCCGCGGACGGGGTCGCGCCGGCCCGCGCCGCACCGGTTTCGGCCGCCGCCGCCGGGGACGCCGAGGCCCCGGCGACTGATAGGGCCCCGGCGGTGGCCCCGCCCGCCCCCGCCATGAACGTACGCCTGGAACTGCCCGTGTGCGCCATTCCGGTGCCCCCTCGTTACCGCTGGTAACAGTTACGTCCGGCGCAGGAGCATAGGGGGCGCGCGACGGGTGGGGAAGGCGCGGGTCCACCCGGGCGCACTATGGCGCGAACGGTTCGCTCCGGGGCGCGCTGTGCGAACCTTGACGCCACGTCACCGGAACGAGGAGTCGCCGCATGCCGAGTGAGCCGCTGTCGCAGAAGGAGATCGAGGACCGCCTGCGGGAACTGCCGGGCTGGGCCTTCGAGGACGACCGCATCTCCCGCACCTACCGCCTGGGCACGCACTTCGCGGCGAGCGCCCTCGTCGCCCACATCGCCTCCGTCCAGCAGGAGTTGAACCACCACTCCGACCTGACGCTCGGCTACGACACCGTCCGGCTCTCGGTGAACAGCCACGACGCGGGCGGCGTCGTCACGGCGACCGACTTCGCGCTCGCCGAGCGCGTCGAGGCCCTCGCACCCGCGCACGGCGCGACCTGACCCCGGCGCACCTCAGGAATCCCGCCGCGACCGGCCGCACGCTCCGGCCCGTACCCGTGCCGCGGTACGGGCCGGAGCGTGCGGTACGGGCCGGAGCGTGCGCGTACGGGCCGCGACGCGCCGGTACGGGCGCCCGGGGACGGGGGACGGCTACGCGTCCGGCGCCGGCTCCAGCCGCCACCACTGGGCGGGCGAATCGGTGTCCTCGCCCTGCCGGACCCGGCCCTCCCCGTCCGCCTCCAGCGGCAGGCCGCTGATGCACGCGATCAGAGACACCACCCCCGGATCGTCGACGTGCTCCTCGACGATCCACTCCTGCGCCCCGAAGGCGTTCGCCCGCCACACCTGCACCCGGGCGCCGCTCTCCGTCGAGGCGTTCGCGACGTCGAGCCGTCGCTCGTTGTCCTCGCTCACCACGTGGTAGATCCCGCCGCCGCTGTGCACCGGGGCGATCCGCCACCGGCGGGCGGCCTCGGGCGCGGGCGGGCCGTCGGGGCCGACCCGTACCCGGGAGGCGCCCTCCAGTTGGAGCACCAGCCCGCTGTCCACGTTCCGGATCAGGCAGCGGCCCTCGCGCATGGTCACGTGAGCGCCCCTCAGGCGTCGAAGACGGCCGGGTCGGGCCCGATCCGGCGGCCGGCGGCACCCGCGCCCAGGGCGTCGAGCGCGGCGATCTCGGCGGCGTCCAGCTCGAAGCCGAAGACGTCCAGGTTCTCCCGGATCCGGGCCGGGGTCACCGACTTGGGGATCACGACGTTCCCGTGCTGGAGGTGCCACCGCAACACCACCTGCGCGGCGCTGCGGCCGTGCCGGGCGGCGATCTCGGCCACGACCGGGGCGGTCAGCAGCTCCTTGCCCTGACCCAGCGGGGACCAGGCCTCGGTGGCGATACCGCGCTCGGCGTGCAGGGCGCGCAGCTCGTCCTGCGGGAGGAGCGGGTGCAGCTCGATCTGGTTCACGGCCGGCACCAGCTCGCTCTCGGCGCCGATCCGCTCCAGGTCCGCGGGGCGGAAGTTCGAGACGCCGACCGCCTTCGCGCGCCCGCTCCGTGCGATCTCCTCGAAGGTCGTCCAGATCGAGACGAAGTCCTCGCGCATCGGACGCGGCCAGTGGATCAGGTACAGGTCGACGTACTCCAGGCCCAGCTTGCCGAGCGAGGCGTCGAACGCGCCGAGCACCGCGTCCCGGTCCCACGTGCGGTCGGGGCCGTTCCACAGCTTGGTGGTGACGAACAGCTCCTCGCGCGCCACCCCGGAGCCGGCCAGCGCCCTGCCGGTGCCGGTCTCGTTGCCGTAGATCGACGCCGTGTCGATGCTGCGGTAGCCCGCCTCCAGTGCCGTCGCGACGACCTTCTCGGCGTCCGCGTCCGGGACCTGCCAGACGCCGAAGCCGAGTTGGGGCATCTGCGTGCCGTTGTTGAGCTCGATGGTGGGGACCTGGTTCACGTCGGTCGTTCCCTCGCGTGGGTGGGCGTCGTACGAGGGGCGACAACCGGCCACCCGTGCGACGTATTCCCACCCCGCGCGGCCGGGTTCAGGCCGTCCCCAGGTACGCCTCCCGCACCAGCGGATCGGCCCGCACCTCGGCCGCCGTGCCCTCGGCCAGCACCGTGCCGAGGTCCAGGACCACCACCCGGGCGCAGAGGTCCATCACGAAGGCCACGTTGTGCTCGACCAGCAGCACCGCACAGCCCTCCTCGCGCGCCAGCCGCCCGACGACCGCCGCGAGCTGCTCCCGCTCGGGCGCGGACATCCCCGAGGCCGGCTCGTCCAGCAGCAGCACCCTCGGTGGGTCCGCCACGGCGCGCGCCAGCTCCACCATCCGGGCCCGGCCGACGGGCAGGCCGCCCGCGTACGAGGCCCCGAGCGCGCCGATCCCGCAGTCGGCCAGCACCCGCTCGCCGCGGGCCCGCCGGTCGCGCTCCCGGGCCCGCCGGGCCGGGAAGGCGACCAGGTCGGCGGCGAGGCCGCCCCCGCCGCCGCGCCACTCCTGCGCGACGAGGAGGTTGTCGGCCACGCTGAGCTGCCCGAACAACTGCTGCCGCTGGAAGGTCCGGCGCATCCCGTGCCGGGCCCGCCACACGGGGGAGCGGCGGGTGATGTCCGTACCGGCCAGGAGCAATCGCCCCCGGTCGGGGCGCCGGATGCCGGACATGACGTCGAACAGCGTGGTCTTGCCCGCCCCGTTCGGCCCGATCAGCCCGCACACCTCGCCCGCCCGGACCCCGAGGTCCACCCCGATCAGCGCCTTGACCCCGCCGAAGCGCACACTGACCCCGCGCGCCTCCAGCACGTACCCGTTCCCGCTCATGGCGCCATCCCCAGGTAGGCCTCGGTGAGCCGGTCCGCCTCCACCTCGGCGCGGGGGCCGCACCAGGAGACCCGGCCCTGGGAGAGGTAGGCGACGGTGTCGGCGATGCCCAGGATCTCGGCGGCCCTCTCCTCCACCAGCAGCAGCGCCGTCCCCGCGTCACGGAGCTCGGTGAGCAGCGCGTACACCTCCTCCACGATGCGCGGAGCGAGCCCGAGGGAGGGTTCGTCCGCGACCAGCACCCGAGGCGGCCGCTGCAGCAGCGGGGCCAGGGCGAGCATCTGCTGCTCCCCGCCGGACAGCGCCCCGGCGGCCACGGCGCGCCGCTCCCCGAGCCGCGGGAACCGGTCGTAGACGGCGCTCCGCGCGTCCGCCTCCTTCAGGTACAGGGCCAGGTTCTCCTCGATGGTGAGCGCGGGGAAGATCCCCCGGCCCTCCGGGGCGAGCAGCACCCCGGCCCGGGACCGCCGCACGGCCCCGTCCCGCGTCGCGTCCCGCCCGCCGACCCGCACACGGCCGTCCTGGGCGGGCAGCAGCCCGGCGGCCACCCGGCAGGCGGTGCTCTTCCCGGCCCCGTTGGGTCCGAGGACCGCCAGGATCTCCCCGGCCCGCACGGCGAGGTCGATCCCGTGCAGCACGAGCCCGCCGTCGTACCCGGCCGTGACCCCGCACAACTCCAGGGCCGCCCGCGCCGGGCGACTCGAACCGGCCCCACCGGCGCCGAGCCCCGCGGGGGCCGAAGCGCCCTCGGAGGCGCCGGGCCCCACGAGGGCGGAAACGGCCCCGCCGGCGTTCGAGGCGCGGGGGTCCGGCGGCGGAGCCCCCGCCGGGTCCGGGGCGGAGCCCCGGGGCGGGAGCACGGGGGCGCCACCCCCGGTCCCGGCCGGGACCCCGGCCCGCCTCCGGGCCCGCCGCACCGGCACCGCGGCGCAGTACCCGTCCGGATCGTTGGCCAAGGCCAAGCCCGCCAGGCCGAACAGGATCACCGGCAGGTGCGCCGACGCCGTCACGTAGTCCGCCATCAGCCGCGGCGCCACGGCGAACACCAGCCCCGCCACCACCGCGTACTGCGGCCTGCGGACCCCCGCCGCGACCACCACCGCCAGCCACACCAGCCCGGTCATCGCCGTGAAGTCCGTCGCCGTCACCCGGGTGTTGTACGAGGCGTACAGGACGCCCCCGAACCCGGCGAGCCCGGCCGACAGCGTGAACAGCAGCAGCTTCGTCCGCAGGACGGACACTCCCGAGGCCATCGCCGCCGCCGGCGCCGACCGAACCGCGAGCATCGCCCGCCCCGACGGCGAGTTCCGCAGCGCGCTCAGCCCGGCCGCCACCAGGGCGACCAGGACCACCAGGGCCACCCCCATCGCCCGGTCGTCGGAGAGGTCCACCGGCCCGAGCACCGGACGCGGGACCGGCCACCCCGCGTCCCCGTTGCGCAGCCAGCGCAGCTGGAAGAGCACCTGGTCCGCCAGGAACGCCAGCGCCAGCGTGGCCAGCGCCAGGGACCGGCCGCCGAGGCGCAGCGCGGGCAGCGCGACGAGCGCCCCCAGGGCCGCGGCCGCGCAGGTGCCGACCGCCAGCGCCGCCGCGAACGGCCAGCCCCGGCTCATGAGCAGTCCGGCCACCAGCGCGGCGCCGGTGACGAAGGTGGCCTGGGCCAGCGACACCATCGCCCCGAGACCCGTGACGACGGTGAAGGACATGAACACCAGGGCGACCGCCAGCCCCTGGGCCAGCAGGCCGCTCCAGAACGGCGTGGCCACGGTGTAGAAGGCCGCGCCCAGGGCCACCGCGGCGGCGGCCCACACCCCCCAGCGACGCCCCCAGGACGCCCCGGCCAGATGGTCCAGCGGCACCGCGTCCACGGCCGCGACCCCCGCCGTCCGCGCCCGCCGGGTCAGTACGAGCAGTCCGCCGAACAGGATCAGGAAGGGCACCGCCGTACGGAAACCGGTGATCCCCTCGGCGAACGAGGCGTACCCGGCCACCAGGTTCTGCAGAACACCCAGGCCGAGCCCGCCCGCGAAGGCCAGCGGCACGGACGCGAACCGCCCGATGACCGCCGCCGTCGCCGAGACGAACAGGAACAGGGTGAAGTCGTGCGCGGACAGCCCCAGCAGCGGGGTGGCCAGTACGCCCGCCAGGCCGGCCAGCCCCGAGGCGATCATCCACGCGACGGACGACAGCCGGTCGGCGCTGATGCCCCGCAGCTCCGTCAGCGAGCGGTTGTCGACGGACGCCCGCAGCCGCAGGCCGAGCCGGGTGTGCCGCATCAGCACCCACAGGGCCACCGCCACCAGCGCCGTCACCACCCAGGTGATCAGCTGGTCGGAGTCGACGCCGACGCCGTCCGCGAGCTGCCAGGACTTCGCCGGGCTCGGTCCGACGCCCGGCAGCCCGAATTGGTTCTCCGCCGGTTTCAGCGGAGCTCCCGCGTCCATCAGCAGCTCCACCGCCCACAGCCCGGCGGCCGGCAGCGCCACCAGCAGACCGATGGTCGCCACGATCTGGGCCGTCTCGCCGACCCGCGCGAGCCGCCGGAACATCAGCCGGTCCAGCCCCCAGCCCAGGCCCGGGGCCAGGACGCACACCACCAGCAGCGCCGCCGGGACGGCCGGCCAGCCCAGACCCGAGTGCAACTCGTAGAAGGTGAGCGCGCAGAGGTAGGCGGTGGCCCCGTGCGCGAAATTGAACAGCCCGGACGCCGAGTACGACAGCACCAGCCCGGTGGCCAGCAGCGCGTACAGGGCGCCGGAGACCAGACCGCTCAGTACGAAGACGAGCAGATCTCCCATGCCGAGGCCCTACTTGAAGGGGATGGGTGCATAGCACGTGAACGGTACGGACACCTCGTACGCGCCGTTCTTCAGCTGCACGAGCGCCCCGCAGCCGAAGCTGTCCTTCTGCCCCTTGGGTTCCGCCCGGTCGCCGACGAGCGTGCCGGTGTCGGAGAAGTTCTGCGCGGCGGCCTGGAAGGACTCGACGGTCAGGTCCCTGCCGGCCTTCCGCGCGATCGAGACGAAGAGGTCGGCCGACATGTAACCGGTCATCATGTGCATGTTGAGCGGTACGTCCTGCCCGCCCGCCGCCGCCTTGATGTCGGCCTTGAACTGCGCCGTCCTCGGGTTGTCCGACTCGAAGGGCTCGAACTGGAGCAGGACGTGCACCCCGTCGAGGGCCTGCTTGGTGGCGTCCTTGGCGAGCAGCCCCGGGTCGTAGTCGGTCGGGTCGGAGAGCAGCCCCTTGTAGCCGCTGCGCTTGAGCGCGGTGAAGAGCCCGATGTTGTGGGGGGTCTGCATCACCGAGACGACCGCGTCCGGCGCCTTCCCGCCGTTGCTGGCGAGGATCTCCCTGACGTACGCGGACCAGTCGCTCGGGACGGCCGTGCCGGGTACGGAGGCCTTGGCGTAGGAGACCGTGAACCCGGCGCCGGCGAACCCCTGCTGGAAGGTCCGGATGCCGAACTTCCCGGCGTCGCTGTCATTGGCGATGACCGCGACCGACTTGCCCCGCGCGCCTCCGAGGACGCGGCCGATGCCCTCCGGCCAGGTCTGGTTGAGGGTGCCGCCCGGGGTGGGGACGAGGCAGCCGTTGAAGCCGTAGATGTGCTTGGGTCCGCAGAAGGAGGGCAGGGTGCCCCAGCCGAAGGTGGGTACCTTCTCCTGCTCCAGGAAGTCGGCGCCGGAGAAGGTCACCGAGCTCATGGGGGAGACCGCGAAGACCTGGTCCTGCTGGACGAGCTTGCGTGCGGCCGCGAGGTTCTTGGCCGGGTCCTGGCCGTCGTCCTCGGCGCCGAGGTAGTCGATCGTGCGGCCGTGGATGCCGCCCTCGGCGTTGGCCCTGAGGTAGCGGGCCCTGGCGCCGAGATCGGTGTCCTTCTTGCTGTAGCCGCTCGCGCTCGTCATCGACACGATGCCGCCGACCTTGATCGAGGCCGAGCTCACGCCCCGGGAGTTCCCGGCCCCGTCGCCGGGCTTGCCGGGCAGGGTCCGCTCGGAGGTGGAGTTGCAGGCGGAGACGAGCGCGAGGGCCGCCGCCGCGGCGGCCAGGGTACGGATCGGTCGCAGCATGGAAGAGATCCCCTCCGGTCGGAATCTCCGCATTCTGTGCGCAACCTGACGGATCGTCAATATTGCGGAAGGAGCGAAGTGACGAACTGTCAGATCGTGGTGGTCGGATCACCGGCCGGGTCGGGCCGGAGCCGGAGTGCGGGACGGGTTCAGGACTGGTACAGCGCCGCCACTTCCCGTGCGTACGCCTTCTCGATCGCCCGGCGCTTGAGTTTCAGGGACGGCGTCAGCAGCCCGCGTTCCTCGGTGAACTCCTCGGCCAGCACCCGGAAGGTGCGGATCGCCTCCGCCTGCGAGACGAGGGTGTTGGCGGCCACGACCGCCCGCCGGACCTCCGCCGTCAGATCCGCGTCGTTCACCAGGGCCGCCGCCGGGAGCTGCGGCCGCCCGCGCAGCGACAGCCAGTGCGCGATCCCCTCCATGTCCAGGGTGAGCAGGGCCGCGATGTACGGCCGGTCGTTGCCCACCAGCACGCACTGGGACACCAGCGGATGCGAACGAACCCGCTCCTCCAGGGCGACCGGCGAGACGCTCTTGCCGTTGGAGGTCACCAGGATCTCCTTCTTGCGCCCGGTGATGACGAGGTAGCCGTCCTCGTCCAGCCGCCCCAGGTCCCCGGTCGCCAGCCAGCCGCCCCGCAGCACCTCCTCGCTGGCGCGGGGATCACCCAGGTATCCGGAGAAGATGTGGCTGCCGTGCAGCCACACCTCCCCGTCGTCCGCGATGTGCACCGAACTGCCCGGGATCGGGGGGCCCACCGTGCCGTACTTCGTCGCCCCGGGCGGGTTCGCGGTCGCCGCCGCGCAGGACTCGGTCAGCCCGTACCCCTCGAACACCGTGATCCCGGCGCCGTCGAAGAACAGCCCGAGCCGGCGCGACATCGCCGACCCGCCCGACATGGCGTGCCGCACCCGGCCGCCCATCGCCTCGCGGACCCTCCCGTACACCAGCTTCTCGAAGAGCTGGTGTTCCATCCGCAGCCCGGCCGAGGGGCCCGGCCCGGTGCCGAAGGCCTTCTGCTCCCGCGCCTCCGCGTACCGCACGGCCGTCTCCACGGCCCGGTCGAAGGGGCCGACGCGGCCCTCCGCCTCCGCCTTGCGGCGCGCGGCGGCGAAGACCTTCTCGAAGACGTAGGGGACCCCGAGCACGAAGGTCGGCCGGAACGCGGCCAGGTCCGGCAGCAACTCGGCCGCCGCCAGCACCGGTTGGTGCCCCAGCTTGACCCGCGCCCGGACGGCGGCCACCTCCACCATCCGGCCGAACACGTGGGCCAGCGGAAGGAAGAGCAGCGTGGACGGCTGCTCGCCCGGCCCGGCCCGGAAGACGGACTCCCACCCGGCCGCCATGGTGTCGGCCTCGTACATGAAGTTCGCGTGCGTCAGCACACAGCCCTTGGGCCGGCCCGTGGTCCCGGAGGTGTAGATGACGGTGGCCGTCGCGTCGGGCGTCACGGCCGCGCGGTGGCGGTGCACCACACCCTCGGCGACCCCGCTCCCGTCGGCGACGAGGGCGTCCACGGCGCCGGCGTCGAGCTGCCACAGGCGCCGCAGGGCGGGGAGCCGGTCGATGACCGAGCCCACCGTCATGGCCTGGTCCTCGTTCTCCACGACGCAGGCCGTGCACCCGGAGTCGTGGAGGATCCAGTGGACCTGCTCGGCGGAGGAGGTGGGGTAGACGGGTACGGGCTGCGCGCCCACCGCCCACAGGGCGAAGTCGAAGAGCGTCCACTCGTACCGGGTACGGGACATGATGGCGACCCGCTCCCCGAACCGCACCCCCTGCGCCAGCAGTCCCTTGGCGAGCGCCAGCACCTCCGCGGCCAGCTCGCCGGAGGTCACGTCCCGCCAGCGGCCGTCGGTCTTCCGCCCGAGGACGACCCGGCCCGGATCGGCCCGGGCGTGCAGGAAGACGGCGTCGGCCAAGCCGCCGACGGGCGCGCCCGTGACGACCGGCGGGACGGTGATCTCGCGCAAGACCCGCTCCTCTCCGCGGCAGGCGGCGACGCTATCCCACCGACCCCGCCGCCCGGCACCCCTTCGGAAACCTCCACAAGATCCCCTCGCCGCCCGGGCCCGATGACCTGGCGTTTCCCCACGGGGCGGCCGTACGTCACGGGGGCCCGCCCGTAGGGGTGTTCGGCGAATGGAGCACCGCGTGCGGCGCCGCCACCGGCCCGGGCCGCGGGCGTCCACCGCACGCCGGCCCACCGCCGGGGACCGACACGGTCCGCGCGGGGGCGGGTGACCGGGGGCGCGGGCCGCGGGGCTTCGGGCGGGTTGCCCTTCCTGCCCGGGCAGGGCGTGCGCCGCGGCGCCGCCGGGCCGGCGGTTTCCTCGCGCGAAGTCGCCGCCGACCGTGTGGCGGAGGTCTCGCCGCCGGTCCAACAGCCCGCGCCCCGCGCCCGGTAACGTGCGGCGGTGACCTGGATACGCCCGATCGCCGCCCGCGCCGAACGCCCCTGCACCCTGGTGGTCTGCCGCGGCTGCTGCTGCGGCGACCCCCGCAAGAACCCCGGCTCCGACCACGCCGGCCAGCTCGCCCGGCTGCGCGAGGCCGCCGCGGCCTCGGGGGGACGCCTGGCCGTCCGTACGAGCGAGTGCCTCGGCCCCTGCGCGCAGGCGAACGTCATCGTGGTCCAGCCCACCAGCGAAGCCCGCCGCCGGGGCGCCCGTGCGACCTGGTTCGGCTGGGCCCTGGACGACACCGCCACCGACGAGATCATCGCCTGGGCCGCGACGGGCGGCCCGGGCAGCACCCCGATCCCGGCCACCCTGGACCTCCACCGCATCGACCCCCCGCAACCCGACCCGGCCCCCGCCTCCGCGCGCCGCTCCCGCCGGAGCCGCTGACCACCCCGGGGCGGCCCCGGCGCGCGCGCCGCTACAGGGTGATCCGTTCCTCGCCCGCGTAGACGTTCATGTCCGGCCCGCGCAGGAACCCGACCAGCGTCAGCCCCGACTCCAGCGCCAGGTCCACCGCCAGCGAGGACGGCGCGGAGACGGCCGCGAGCATCGGGATCCCGGCCATCACCGCCTTCTGCGCGAGCTCGAAGGAGGCCCGGCTCGACACCAGCAGGACCGTGCCCGCCAGCGGGAGCAGGCCGGCCTGGAGCGCCCGCCCGATGATCTTGTCGACGGCGTTGTGCCGGCCCACGTCCTCCCGTACGTCGATCAGCTCGCCCTGCGCCGTGAACAGCCCGGCCGCGTGCAGCCCGCCCGTGCGGTCGAAGACCTTCTGCGCCGCGCGCAGCCGGTCCGGCAGTTTCCCGAGCAGCTGCGCCGGTACCCGTACCGGATCGGCGGCGATGCCCGGGAAACGGGTCGCCGTACGGACGGCGTCGAGGCTCGCCTTGCCGCACAGGCCGCAGGACGAGGTGGTGTAGACGTTGCGTTCCAAGGTGATGTCCGGCACGGGAACCCCGGCCGCGAGCCGCACGTTGACGACGTTGTAGGTGTTCGTGCCGTCCTCGGCCTGCCCCTCGCAGTAGGTGACGGCCTGGAGGTCCGCGGCCCGGGCCAGCACGCCCTCGCTGACGAGGAAGCCGACGGCCAGCGCGAAGTCGTCGCCCGGGGTGCGCATCGTGACGGCCAGCGGTTTGCCGTTCAGCCGTATCTCCAGTGGTTCCTCGGCCACCAACGTGTCCGGACGGACCCCCGCCCGGCCGTTCCGGATCCGGACGACGCGACGACGCTCGGTGACCCGTCCCATGGCGATCAGCCCACCCCTTCGGTTTTCGTGCTGCACCCGACGCGCTCATTGTCCCGGTTCCGCTTCGCACGGGGCCCTCGGCAGGTGGATCCTCGGGAATCTCCAAATTCCAGTGCCCGAATCCTGTGGGATCACGTGCACTCGTACCCACCGGTAGCAGGCCAAGCTGGATGATCCTGACTGCCGTACGAGGGGGGACCCCGCCCATGACCGGTTCACGCGTGGTGGCGCTAGGGCACTACCAGCCCGCGAGAGTGCTCACCAACGAGGACCTCGCGGCGATGGTCGACACCACCGACGAGTGGATCCGATCCCGGGTCGGGATCAAGACCCGCCACATGGCGGGCCCGGACGAACCGGTGGACGAGCTGGCCTACCAGGCGGCCGGCAAGGCCCTGGCCGGCGCGGGGCTGACCCCCGACGACATCGACCTCGTCCTGGTAGCCACCTCCACCGCCATCGACCGCTCGCCCAACATGGCCGCCCGCGTCGCGGCCAAGCTCGGCATGGGCGGCGGCCCGGCCGTGATGGACCTCAACGTCGTCTGCTCCGGCTTCACGCACGCCCTCGCCACCGCCGACCATGCGATCCGGGCCGGTTCCGCGACCCGCGCCCTGGTCATCGGCTCGGACAAGATGACCGAGATCACGGACTGGACGGACCGCAGCACCTGCGTCCTGACCGGCGACGGGGCGGGGGCCGCCGTGGTCGAGGCCTGCGACGAGCCCGGCATCGGACCGGTGCTGTGGGGCTCCGTGCCCGAGATGGGCCACGCGGTCCGGATCGAGGGCTCGCCCCCGGTCTTCGCGCAGGAGGGCCAGTCCGTCTACCGCTGGACCACCAGCCGGCTCCCGGCGCTCGCCCGCAAGGTGTGCGAGAAGGCCGGGATCACGCCGGAGGACCTGGCCGGCGTCGTCCTGCACCAGGCGAACCTGCGGATCATCGAACCGCTCGCCGCCAAGATCGGCGCCGTGAACGCCGTCGTCGCCCGCGACGTGGTCGACTCCGGCAATACCTCGGCGGGCAGCATCCCGATGGCCCTGTCCAAGCTGGTCCAGCGCGGCGAGATCCCCTCCGGCGCCCCGGTGCTCCTGTTCGGCTTCGGCGGCAACCTCTCGTACGCCGGCCAGGTCATCCGCTGCCCCTGACAGCGCCCGTCCCACACCCGGCGGGGGGCGCCCCGGCCCGGCGCGGCGGGCGGCGCCGCCGGCCGCTGGCCGGAGCGGGCCGCCGCGCTGGGGGCGGCCCCCCCCCCCACAAACATGCTCGGACTC